>DAIPLM010000174.1:0-3754 GCA_036769205.1 Sphingomicrobium sp. | reverse complement strand
ACCTCGACAGCCTCGGCGCCGGCTTCCAGCTCGCCAGCCACGACCTCGACATCCGCGGCGCCGGCAACCTGCTCGGCGACGAGCAGTCCGGCCACATCAAGGAAGTCGGCTTCGAGCTTTACCAGTCGATGCTGGAGGAGGCGATCCTCGAGCAGAAGTCGGGCGGCGGCGAGCGGCGCGAGGAGTTTTCGCCACAGATCAGCGTCGATGCGCCGATCCTCATCCCCGACACCTATGTCCCCGACCTCGACCTGCGCATGGGTCTTTATCGTCGCCTGGGTGAGCTCGACGACCGCCAAAGCGTCGAATCCTTCGCCGCCGAGATGATCGACCGCTTCGGCGCCCTCCCGCCCGAAACCGAGAATCTGCTCCGCATCGTCGAGACCAAGATCAACTGCCGCGCCGCCGCGATCGCCAAGCTCGACGTCGGCGCCAAGGGCGCGGTCGTCACCTTCATCGACCAGGGTTTCCCCGACCTCACCGGCCTGCTCGCCTATGTCGAGAAACTGAAGGGCGCGGCGAAGCTCCGCCCCGACAGCAAATTGATCGTCAGCCGCGACTGGCCGACCGGCGAGGCGCGGTTGAACGGCGCTCTGCAGATCTCGCGCGGCCTCGCCCGAGTCGTCGCCGCCGGCGAAGCGAAGAAGGAAGAGCTAGAGCCCGCCTAGGGTTTGACGAACTTGTAGGCGAACTGGCTGGTATGGCCGCGGATCGCCTTGTCGAACACCGGGATATCGAGCGGGTCGGCGGGATTGTTCAGCACCTTGCTCTCGCCGACGAAGCGGAAGCCGGCCGCCTCGACTTGTTGCTTGACCGTCGCCGGGTCGATGCGGTGGAAGCGCTCGGTGTCGCGCATCCCCGACCCCGCCTCGGCCATATGGTCGATGACGATGTAGGCCCCGCCGGGTTTGAGGATCTTGAACACCGCCCGGTTGAGGATCGACGGGTCGCCCTTGCCCATGAACTCATCCGGATAATCGTGGTAATTCTGCGAGGTCCAGACAACGTCGAGCGGCTCGGGCGCGGTCAAAGTCGTCGACGGCTGCACCTCGGTGACGATGTTGCCGTAATATTGATCCGCCGCCAGCCCGCGCAGCGTGTCGACATTGCCCTTCGCCAGCCGCCCGTAACGCTCCGGCCACACCGCATAGACCTTGCCTTCCGGTCCGACGAGCTTGGCGAAGATGCGGGTCCAGTAGCCGTCGCCGGGGATCAGATCGAGGACCTTGTCGCCCGGACGGACCCCGGCGAAGGCGATCAGCTCGCCGGGATGGCGGCGGGCGTCGGAATGGTCGCGATGCGCCTTGCGGCCGGGATCGGCCAGCGCCTGGTCGAGCGCGGCTTGCGAGAACGAGCGTTGCGGCTCGTCCGCTGTGTCGCAACCGGCCAATGCCACCACCACGCCCAATGCCAGTGCCCGTGTTCGCATGCCCGCCTCCCCTTTTGCCGAAGGCTGCGGCGGCGCGCGGCTATCCGCCAGCGGCTTTCGACCAACGCCGTCAGGCGGCTTGCGAAGCGCCGACGAACCGCGCCAGCTCGCCCTCATCGAGGGCGGCGGCGCCGAGGAAGCCCTGGTAGAGGTCGCAGCCCCATTCGGCGAGCAGGGCCAATTGCCCCGCCGTCTCGACCCCCTCGACGACGACTTGAAGGCCGAGTTCGCGGGCCAGCCCGATCATCGCCTGGACGACGATCCGATCGCGCTTGCCGGCGACCAGATCGGCGACCAGTCCGCGGTCGATCTTGAGCGCGTCCAGTGGCAGGCTGGTGAGATAGGCCATGCTGGCGAAACCGGTGCCGAAATCGTCGACGGCCACCCGCACCCCGGCCTCCCGCAACCGCCCCAGCCGCGCCGCCGTCAGCGGCAGATCGGCGAGCAGGCTGCTTTCGGTGATCTCGACCGTCACCCGATCGGGAGTCAGGCCCGCGGCGACGATCTCCGCCAGCAGCCAGGCATCATAGCTCTCGCGCGCCAGATCCTCGGCCAGCACGTTGATCGACAGCTTGAGGCCGGACAGTGGCGGCCCCCAGCCACCGGCGATGCGCAGCGCCTTGCGCTGGGCGCAGCGCGACAGGCGCTCACTTAGTCCCCCGAGCGCCGCCCGCTCAAACAGCCCCGCCGCCGAATCCTGATCGCCCCAGCGGGCCAAAGCCTCGACCGCGACGATCCGCCCGGACGCCGGCTCGATCTGCGGCTGAAAGACAATGGCGATGCGGTTGTTGGCGATGGCCGCTTCCAGCGCCCGGTCGCGGCGACGGACCACCGGTGGCCGGAGCCGATCCGACGCGCGCTGGTCGTTCGCTGGCTGACGCTTACTCATGCCGGGCGGGCTAGGCGTGTGCGGCGGCCGCCTCCAGCGCGCTCTGTGTCAAGCCCCACAACGG
Organism: Sphingomicrobium sp.; assembly: GCA_036769205.1. GTDB lineage: Bacteria > Pseudomonadota > Alphaproteobacteria > Sphingomonadales > Sphingomonadaceae > Sphingomicrobium. Next base: position 1,372 of record DAIPLM010000174.1, on the reverse strand, counting down.
GACAGTGGCGCTCGCCCATGAAATCCCTATGTTCTTGGCCGTGACCGCCCAAGCCCCACGGCCAGCGCCTGGCGACCGCGACCTTGCCGCGGCGGGGATCGGCCTGCTCGCCTCGCCCACCGAAGCCGCCCAGGCCGCCGAGAAGCTGCTTCGCCAGCGCTACGCCTGGGCCGAGGCGGAGGCCGCCCATTCGCTCGTCGCCTTGGGCGGCGACGGCTTCATGCTGCAGACTCTGCACGGCATGCTCGAAAGCGGCGTCTCCAAGCCGGTGTTCGGCATGAACCGCGGCACCGTCGGCTTTCTGATGAACGAGTGGCGGCTGGATGAACTGCCGGAGCGCATCGCCGGCGCCAAGGCCGTCCGCGTCGCCCCGCTCGACATGGAAGCGACGACCGTGAGCGGCGAGGTCCATCGCCACGCCGCGATCAACGAAGTTTCGCTGCTGCGCGAAACCCGCCAGACGGCGAAGATCGAGCTCAGCGTCAACGGCCGCGTCGTCATGCCGGAACTGGTCTGCGACGGCGTGCTGGTGGCAACGCCGGCCGGCTCGACCGCCTATAATTTCTCGGCGAGAGGCCCGATCCTGCCGCTGGCCTCGAAGGTGCTGGCGCTGACCCCGATCGCCGCCTTCCGGCCAAGGCGCTGGACCGGGGCCATCTTGCCCGACGACGTCGCCGTCCGCTTCCGGGTGCTGGAGGCCGGCAACCGCCCGGTCTCCGCCGTCGCCGACCAGTTCGAGGTGCGCGAAGTGTGCACGGTCGATGTCCGCCTCGACAAGGAGCGCTCGCTGACCCTCCTCTTCGACCCCGAGCACGCCCTCGACGAGCGCATCGCCATGGAGCAGTTCGCGACGTGAATTGGGGCACGGAAGCCCTTGCCTTTGGGGCCTTGTTCGCTATTTAGCCGCTTCGCCAGCCAAGACGGCCAATCCCCGGTAGCTCAGCGGTAGAGCGTTCGACTGTTAATCGAATGGTCGCCTGTTCGAATCAGGCCCGGGGAGCCATCTTCAAACTCGTCATTGCGAGCGCAGCGAAGCAATCCAGGATTTGTAAGACGTAAGCCGTCATGGGAGTGAATCCCGTGACGTCAGTCCTGTCCGCTACGCGGCAGGCTGGCCGGGCCTCGCGCGCTCTTCGCGCTGCTCCGGCGGCGCCAGCGCCGGCGTCGCTGCGCTCGGGCGCTCAGCCTTCCAGCGCCGCCATGAGGCTCGCATTCCCGCCCGCTGCCGTCGTGTCGATGCAGGTGACGCGCTCGATCGCGAAGCGCGCGACGTAGTGCGGGCCGCCGGCCTTGGGGCCGGTGCCGGACAGCCCCTCGCCGCCGAACGGCTGGCTTTCGACGACGGCGCCGATCTGGTTGCGGTTGACGTAGA
>DAIPLM010000173.1:0-3866 GCA_036769205.1 Sphingomicrobium sp. | reverse complement strand
ATCTGCTCCACCCCGACCCCTGGCCGAAGCCGCGCCATGCCAAGCGGCGGATGGTAAGCGACGGCCCGCTCGCCCTCATCGCCGCCAAATTGAAGCCCGGCGGCGAGCTGCGGCTGTCGACCGACGATCCGACCTATTTGAATTGGTCGCTAATGGTCATGCAGCGCCACCACGACACGTTCGAATGGCTGGTCGAGGAGCCCGGAGAATGGCTCCACTATCCCTCCGGCTGGCCCGAAACCCGCTACGCCGCCAAGGCGCGCCGCGAGGGCCGGGTGCCCCACCAGTTTCGCTATCGGCGACGGTAAGACAAAGGCCTATCGCCGCACCGGCTCCAGTCGCAGCAGCCTGCCTTTGTCTTCGAGCAGATAGATCTCGCCCTTCGGCCCCTGCTCGACCTCGCGGATGCGGGCGCCCATGTCCCATTGGTCGGCCTTGCGTGCGCTGGCGCCATCGAGGTCGGCACGAATCAGCGCCTGGCCCGACAGCGCGCCCAGGATCGCATCGCCCTTCCACTGCGGGAACAGGTCGCCCGAATAGATGATCAGGCCGGACGGCGAGATCGACGGGTTCCACCACAGTTTCGGCTCGGCGAAGCCCTTGGCGGCATGGTCGTCGGGAATATCGCGGCCGTCGTAATGGCTGCCGTAGGACACCACGGGCCAGCCGTAATTCTTGCCCGGCTCGATGAGGTTCAGCTCATCGCCGCCTTTGGGCCCCATCTCGATCTCCCACAGCCGGCCGTCGGGAGCGAAGGCGAGGCCGAGGACATTGCGGTGGCCCAAGGTGTAGAACCGCCCGCCGATCGGCTGGCCCTCGGCGGTCAGGTGGACGATCTTGCCGAGGTCGACGTTGGGGTCCTGCGCCGGCTCGAACTGGAAGCGCTCGCCCGACGACAGGAAGAGGCTTCCGTCCGGAGCGAAGGCGATGCGGTGGGAATAATGGTTGCCGCCTTTGACCTTGGGCTGCTGGCGCCAGACGACTTTGAAACCGTCCAGGCGCGGTGGGCCTTGCCCCAGCTCGAGCGTCCCGTAGCCCAGCGCCGCACCGCTGGTGCCGCCGGGGCCGGCCTCGGCGAAACTCAGATAGACGCGGCGGTTGCCGGCGAAATCGGGCGAAGCGACGACGTCGCCGAGGCCGCCCTGACCGGCAACCTTGACCGCGGGCACGCCGCTCACCACCTGCCGCTTGCCATTGCTCGTATCGACCAGCCACAGCCGCCCGTCGCGCTCGCTGACCAACGCCAGAGCCGCCAGGGGCACGCCGCTGCCGGGCAGGAAGCTCATCGCCCAGGGCGTGTCGAACGCGGCGACCGGCGTCACCGTGAACGGCCGCGGTCCGCCTTCGCCGCCCTGGGCGGTCGCCGACGGCGAGCCGCCACAGGCGGTCAATACCAGCAGAAGCGCGGCTTGAATTAAGCGTGGGGTCATACGAAGTGGACTCCAAATGATGGGCGGCCGCCCCCTCGGCCCATATAGGAAACGGCATGCCAGGATGCAGCCTCCTGTCGCTGGCGACGGCCGTTCCGCCGCACGTCATCGCCCAGGCCGACGCGAAAGCGATCGCGCGGGAGGCGTTCGCCGGCAAGAAGGCCTTGTTCGACCGCCTGGCCGGAGTGTTCGACAATGCCGGCATCGCCCGGCGCCATATCGTCGCTCCGGTGGACTGGTACACAGGCGACCACGGCTGGCATGACCGCAACGCCGTCTATCTCGAAGCAGCCGAGCACTTGTTCGTCGAGGCGGCGACGGCGGCGATTGCCAACGCCGGCTTGGCGCCAGACCAGATCGACGGCGTCGTCACCGTCACCACCACCGGCATCGCCACCCCCAGCCTGGAGGCGCGCGCCGCGAGCCGTATCGGCCTGCGCGACGATGTCCGCCGCGTGCCGATCTTCGGCCTCGGTTGCGCCGGCGGGGTGAGCGGCTTGGCGACGGCGGCGCGGCTGGCGGCGGCCGAGCCGGGCAGCACATGGCTGATGGTGACGGTCGAGACCTGCTCCATCTCCATCCGCCTCGACAGCAACGACCCGGCGGCGATCGTCGCCACCGCATTGTTCGGCGACGGGGCGGCGGCGGCGGTCGTGACTTCGGGCGAGCATTGCCTGGCGCGGATTGGCGGCTCGGCGGAAAAACTGTGGCCGGACACGCTGAGGATCATGGGCTGGGACGTCGAGGATCCGGGCCTCGCCGTCGTCTTCGACCGCGCCATCCCGCCGTTCATCGAGCGCGAGCTGGCGAGCGCCGTCGATGGCATGCTCATTAAGCTTGGCCTCGAACGAAGCGCCATCGACCGCTTCTGCTGCCACCCCGGCGGGGTGAAGGTGATCGACGCCATCGAAACCGCGCTCAACCTGCCGCAGGGCGAGCTCAACATCGAGCGTGAGGTGCTTCACGATTACGGCAACATGAGCGCACCGACCGTCCTGTTCGTGCTCCAGCGCCTGCTCGAACGCGGCTTGCCCAAGCGGGTGATGATGACCGCCTTCGGCCCCGGCTTCACCTGCGCCGGGCTGCTGCTCGAAGCCGCGTGATTTCGGCTACCTATCTGATCCTGGCGTTGGTCACGCTGCAGCGGCTGGGCGAGCTGGTGCTCGCCGAGCGCAACACCAGGCGCCTGCTTGCCGCCGGCGCCTACGAGGTCGGGCGCGGCCATTACCCCTTCATCGTCGCGGTCCACGCCGGCTGGCTTGCGACTTTGTGGCTTCTCGCTCCCGGGAATCCGATCCAGGCGGTGCCATTGCTACTATTCCTAACACTGCAGGTGGCGCGCGTCTGGGTCGTCGCCACCTTGGGCCGGCGCTGGACGACGCGGATCATCGTCCTTCCGCAAGCGCCGTTGGTGCGGGCCGGTCCCTATCGCTGGGTCAAGCACCCCAATTACTGGGTCGTCGCCGGCGAGATCGCCTTGCTGCCGCTCGCCTTTGGGCTGACGGCGGTGGCGATCCCCTTCACTCTGCTCAACGCCGCCGTCCTCCTGGTCCGCGTCCGCGAAGAGAACCGGGCGTTGGCCGCCTTGTCCTGACTGCTTGCGCGGCGGCCCGGCCTGGCCTATATCGCCGCCACTCCTCGACATCGCTGAGATGCTGAGGCTGGTTCCGGAACCCCGGGGCCGGCTCGAGTGCCGTTTGAGCTTGAAGGCAAAAAATGGACGCCGATTTGGCCGCCGTGACGACCTTGATCGAGCCCGAGGTGAAGGCCCTGGGGCTGGATCTCGTGCGCGTGGCGATGATCGGCGGCAAGTCTGATCCGACGCTGCAGGTGATGGCCGAGCGGCCCGAGACGCGCCAGCTGACGATCGACGATTGCTCCGATCTGTCGCGCCGGCTTTCCGATAAGCTCGACGAGATCGACCCGATCGAGGGCGCCTATCGCCTGGAAGTCAGCTCGCCGGGGATCGACCGGCCGCTGACTCGTCTGGCCGATTTCGCCGACTGGGCCGGCCACGAGGCGCGCATCCGTTTCGACCAGCTGATCGACGGCGCCAAGCAGGTGTCGGGCATCATCGACGGCATCGCCGGCGACACCGTCCGCGTTTCCACCACCAAGGGGCTTCGCGAAGTCCCCTTCTCGTCCATCGCCTCGGCCAAGCTGCTCTTGACCGACAAGCTCATCGCCGCCACCGCGCCGCTCAGCACCGAGGGCGCCGACACCATCCAGGAAGACGAGGAACAAGACTAATGGCCACCGCACCCGCTGGACCCGCAGTCAGCGCCCACAAGGCCGAGCTGCTGGCGATCGCCGACGCCGTCGCGCGCGAGAAGCTGATCGACAAGGGCATCGTCATCGAGGCGATGGAGGACGCGATCCAGCGCGCCGCCCGCGCCCGCTACGGCGCCGAGAACGACATCCGCGCCAAGCTCGACC
>DAIPLM010000172.1:0-3869 GCA_036769205.1 Sphingomicrobium sp. | reverse complement strand
CAGGCATGGCGCGGGGAGCAGCGCGACGACGCCATCAAGACCCAGGTCGCTTCCGACCCGCACAGCCCGCGTCGCTATCGGATCATCGGGCCGCTGCGCAACCTCGACGCCTGGTATACGGCATTCGACGTCAAACCGGGGACGAAATTCTACATTCCGCCGGACCAGCGCATCCGCATCTGGTGATTGTATTCAGGGGAGCCGCCGGTGCGGCTCCCCTTTTTCTCGGGAGGTCGCCATGCGCGGATTCGCCGTTGCCGCCCTTGCCGTCACGCTCACTGCGTCCGCGACGGCCCAAACCGCACCGCCGCCGCCGGCCTGCGCCACGCCCGAGCACCGCCAGTTCGACTTCTGGCTTGGCCAGTGGGACGTTTTTCGCACCGACACCGACCAACTGGTCGCGCACAGCCTGATTGAGAAACTCTACGCCGGCTGCGCGGTGCGCGAGAATTGGATGCCGATCGGCGGCACCGGCGGCGGCAGCCTCAACAGCTGGCGGCCGGCGGAGAAGAGGTGGCTGCAGACCTGGACCGACAGCGGCAATAATTGGAACGAATATGCCGGCGGCATCGAGGGCGGCATGATGGTGCTCGCCGGCAAGTCGGTCAGCGTCGCCGGCAAGGCGACCCCGGTGCGCATGACCTACGAGGCCAAGCCCGACGGCAGCGTCGTCCAGACCGGCTACCAGTCCGCCGATGGCGGCAAGACCTGGTCGCTGACCTACCAATATGCCTATCGCCGCGCCGGATCGTCCGCACGGTAGCCGGCGATCGCCTCGTAATGGGGCCCGTGCCGTGACAACAGGCTTTCGAACAAAGTGAATCGGTCGACCGCGAATGGCCCAGACGCCAGCCCGGCATGACGGGCGATGAAGGCGTCCGCTGCCGGGCTCGACCGCCCTTTCCAGCGTGCCAAAGTGATGTGCGGGTGGAAGGAGCGGCGCTCCGGCTCGATCCCGGCCAGCTGGCAGGCGCGCTCGACCTTGGCCGCCAGCGCCGCCACCGGCTCTCTCGGCTCGACCCCGGCCCACAAGGCGCCGCCGCGCTTGTGGTCGAAGCGGCCGGTGCCGGCGATCCGCAAGTCGAACCGCTCGAAGCGCAGCGGCCGCAGCGCGGCGGCGACATCATTGGCCAGCGGCCGCTCGACCTCGCCGATGAAGCGCAAGGTCAAATGCAGCTGCTCATCGCCGACCCAGCGCAGCTCGGGGCTGTCGTCCATGGCATCGACCAGCAGGTCGCGGATCGCCGCCGGCGGGCGGATGGCAATGAACAGCCGGTGCATGGGCCCTTGATACCCCTCCCTTGCAGGGAGGGGAGGCTTATTCCGGTTTCGCTTGAAAGCCCCTCGGACATCCACGATATATCGACGGTGACGGGCCCGTCGCCCGCACAGAGGAGACGAAATGCAGAACCAGTTCGACCCGCGCACGACGACGACCGGCTTCGACCCGGCTGTTTCCGTCGGCGTTCCGCGCGCCGCACGGGATGCGGGCCTGCGGTCCTACATGCTCAAGGTCTACAATTACATGGCGTCCGGCGTGCTGCTGACCGGTATTGTCGCACTGTTGTTCGCGACGAGCGGAATGGCGGCTCAGGTGTTCATGGGCGGCGGCATCCTGCCGTGGGTCATCATCCTGTCGCCGCTGGCGATCGTGTTCGCGATGAGTTTCGGCCAGAACCGCATGCAGACATCGACGCTGCAGCTTTTGTTCTGGTCGTTCGCGACGCTGATGGGCCTCAGCATGTCGACCATCTTCCTGGTCTATACCGGCGTCTCGATCGCCCAGACCTTCTTCGCGGTGGCGGCGGCCTTCATGGGCCTCAGTCTCTACGGCTACACGACCAAGAAGGATCTGAGCGGTTTCGGCACGTTCCTGATCATGGGCGTCGTCGGCCTGCTGGTGGCGATGGTCATCAACATGTTCCTGCAATCGAGCGCCATGCACTTGGCGATCAGCGCCATCGGCGTGCTGCTGTTCGCCGGCCTCACCGCTTATGACACGCAGCGGATCAAGAGCATGTATTCGTATGTCGCCGGGACCGACATGCTGGGCAAAGCGGCCATCATGGGCGCGCTCAGCCTCTATCTCGACTTCATCAACATGTTCCAGTTCCTGCTGAGTTTCATGGGTGACAGGCGGTAGCTTCCGCCTGCCCATGAAACTTCATGGGTGACAGGTGCGAAGGCGTTCGCCGAGAAACCAGGAGGGCCGGCGGGCAACCGCCGGCCCTTTTTTGATCCAGCGCATCCCGCTACCAAGCCAGCCGCCTAGGTATGACCGCTGCGGCCGCCGTGCAAGGCGCCGGGGAGCAGGACGACGAGAACCAAAATACCTCCGACGAGCGCGGCGCTGCACATGGGCCGAAGAATCGCCCGGTCGGTCGTCGAGGCGGCGAGAACGCTTTTTCCGGGGTATTTCGCTTTGGTCATGGCCACGGCGGCCGTGTCCATCGCCAGTTTCCTGCTGGGCCATGTTGGGATCGCCCATGCCCTGATGGCGCTGAATTGGCTGTTCTACCTGTGCCTTTGGGCGCTGACCGTACTCCGCCTTGCGCGATTCCCCCGCAATCTCATCGACGATCTGTTCAACCACCAGCGCGCGCCAGGCTTTTTCACGCTCGTCGCCGGGACTTGCGTGCTGGCGACGCAGACAATTCTGGTGGGCGGCAATCTGACTGCCGGACTCGTCCTGTGGTGGCTCGGCCTCGGCCTCTGGTTCATCATCATGTACTCGTTCTTCACAGCGGTGACGGTACGCGAACGCAAGCCATCTCTCGCCACGGGGATCAACGGAGCATGGCTGATTGCGGCGGTCGCGACGCAGTCCATCGTCGTTTCGCGTGGCGCGCTCGACGGGCTGACGGCCCCGTCGGCGCCGATTCAGTTCCTGTGCCTCGTTATGTTCCTGATCGGCTGCATGCTCTATCTCGCGATCATCCCGCTGATCTTCTACCGCCTGACCTTTATCCGCCTGACATCGCAGGATTTCTCGCCGCCTTACTGGATCAACATGGGGGCCGTGGCGATTACGACCCTGGCGGGCGCGACGCTGGTGATGCGGGTCGGCAGCTGGCCCGTGCTCGACGGCTTCGCGCTGTTCCTTCCCGGTTTCACCTTGTTCTTCTGGGGTGCGGCGACATGGTGGATACCGTTCCTGGTCGCGTTGATGGGCTGGCGCTACCTCGTCCGCCGCGACCGGCTGCGGTACGAGCCGCAGCTGTGGGGGATGGTCTTTCCGCTGGCCATGTACACAACGGCAACCTTCCAGCTGTCGCGCGCGCTGCATTTCCCGTTCGTCGCGCGCATCTCGGAAGTGTTCATCTGGCTTGCACTGGCGGCCTGGGTAGCCGCTTTTGTCGGACTGGTCGCCCAGGTCGGCCGCGGCCTTTTTGGCGCCGACGAGGGCCCGTGGGCCGCCGCAGTTCCAGGTCAGCCAAGGTGATGGCGGAAGAAGCGCAGCGTTCGCTCCCAAGCCAGGTCAGACGCCGCCTTGTCGTAGCGCTCGGTTGAAGTGTCGTTGTTAAAGGCGTGGTTGACACCCTCATAGTTGAAATAGGTCACCGTCTTGCCCGCCGTGCGGAGGGCGGTGATGAATGGCCAGGCGGTTTCGGCGACGCGCTTGTCGAGACCGGCGAGGTGGATCATCAGCGGCGCCTCGACCTTGGCCGCTTCGGCGGGAGCGGGGGCGGGGCCGTAATAGGAGACGCCGGCGTCGAGCGCGTTGCCGGCCGCTACCGCCAGCCGGTCGACGAAGCCGCCGCCCCAGCAGAAGCCGACGGCGCCGACCTTGCCATTGCGGCTGGACTTGCCCAGCTCACCGAGGATGGCGACCGCGTCCGCGACCGACTTCCCTAGGTCGAGCTTGCCGA
>DAIPLM010000171.1:0-3872 GCA_036769205.1 Sphingomicrobium sp. | reverse complement strand
GCCGCAAGTTCGACGGCCCGCGCTCGACCGGGGCGACGGATTCGATCGAGACCAAGGCGATCCACACCTCGCCGATCTTCACCTTGAGCGTGCGCAAGGCATTTGGCGCTTCCGCCGGCTAGCGCGGCAGGGCCCCGCTCCTGCGGCTGAAGGTCTTGGTGATCTCCAGGACATTGCCGCCACTGCCGTCATCGGGCGTGCTGAAGACCTGCACCACGGCCCGATCGCCTTCGAGGGCGAGGTGGGCGTAGCCCCAGGTCAGGCCCTTGGCGAAGAACGTCGTCAGCTCCGGATTATTGCGTGCCTGATGCGCCATGAACCAGCTGTTCAGCGGCCGCTGCTTGGCCGCGGCGCCGGACACGATTTCCGGCAAAGGCGGCACATCCTGCCCCGGTAGCGCCTTGGCGCAGCTATCGCTGTGCAGCTCGAGCGTGTGCTCGTGGCCGGCCAGGTACATGTCCGCATATCTGCACAAGCTCGGGAGAAGCAGGCGCCGCAGCACGCGGGCTTCCTGGAACTTGCTGCCGGCCGACGACCAGATCGGATGGTGCGCCATGACGATTTTCCAGCGCGCATTGGACTCCCGCAATGAGCGGTCGAGCCACGCCACCATCGATTTTTCGCGTTCGGTTTGCGGCTTGGTCCAGGCGGGGCGCTGGTCGATCTCGCGCCCGGGCAGCTCGCTGCCGTCGTCGGCGAGCTCGGCCTCGTAAACCGTCTCGCCGGCCAGCAACACTTCGGTGTCCAGCACGAAGATCTCGACGTCGGGATGGCCCGGCGGAACAACCCGGTAGATGAGGCCGTCCATGTAGAATGGCGGGGTGCGTTCCAGATAGGCGACCTCGCCGAGCGCGGCTTCGCGCGACGTCCGCCAGTCATGGTTGCCGAGCGCGGCATAAATGCGGAAGCCGGGCGCGAAGCTGGCAAAGCCCTTGAACGGCGCCAGCAGGATATCGTCGAAGCGCTTGGCATCGCTGACCCCGTCGGCGCCGCCGGTTGGGCCGTCGGGATAGACGTTGTCGCCCAGCATCACCGCCGCATCGCAGCGCGTGACCTGGCAGTAAGCCGTCATTGCCCTGGCAACCGGCACCATGCCGCTGGCATCGACATAGCCGCCGGTCGCCGGTAGCCTGGTCAGCGCCGATGGCCGGAATTCGTCCGGCGGCCGTTTGTCCTCAATCCATTCCTGGCGCTGCAGCGCCACCGCTTGCTCGCGCGTGCGCGGCGGCAGGCGGTCGTCCTCGGCGAGATAGTCGAGGTGATAACCATGGTCCCCGAACACCAGCAGGGACATCGGCGCGCCGGGCTTCGCCGCGTCGGGCGCGTGCGGCGCCGGCGGCAGGCTGGCGCAACCGGCAAGACAAAGAAATCCGACGACCAGGCCTGAACGCATGTGGAGCCCCTTGCTGCTGCTCAATCGCGAAGTTTGGTGCGCCACAGGCTTGTCGCCAGCAGCATCGACAAAACCGAAGACCCGATCCAGAACCAGATGACGGGCCCAAAGTCGTAGATGCGCTCGGCGCCGATGACGGTCATGTTGCGGTCGATCAGGATGCCCGAGACCTGCTCCTGGATCGCCGCGCCGATGTAGCTGAAGATGCCGATCACGCCCATCGCCGCGCCGGCGGCGCGCTTCGGGGCGATGTCGACGGCGAACAGCCCGCCAAGCGAGGTGACGAGGCCGGTCAGGCCCATACCGAACAGCAGCATACCGACGACCAGCATCGGAGTGTTGCTCGGGCCGAAGAAAATGATGCCGAGACCGATCAATTCGAGCAGCGCGAACAGCAGGTTCGCCGGCGGCCGCCTGGCCTTGAACAGCTTGTCGGACGTGAACCCGAAGGCGACCGCGCCGACGACCCCCGCCAGCGTGCTGATCATCAGCAGTGTGCCGGCCATCGGCAAGGTGTAGCCGCGGGCTTCCTGCAGATAGAGGATGCCCCAGCTATTGATCGCATAGCGCGTCACATAAGTCGTGGCGCTGGCGATGGCCAAGACCCAGATTGCCGGAATCTTGAGGATCGAGAATTGCAGCGCCAGCGTGCTTCGCGGGCTGTCCTTGGCGCTTTCGACATATTTGTCCTTCTTCCATTCATTGACCGGCGGCAGACCGAGCGTTTCTGGCCGATCCTGAAGGAGAAAATAGACTGCGACGGCGGTGACGACGCCGATCAGGCCGGGCCCCCAATAGCCCCATTGCCAGCCAAGCCAGGCGACCAGGCTGCCGACGACGACGAAGGTCAGGCCCTCGCCCATCGAATGGGCGGTGCTCCACACGCCATAGGCCCTGCCCCGCTCACTGTTCGAGAACCAGGCGGTCAAGGCGACGGCGCCGCCGGGCGCGCCAAAGCTTTGGAACCAGCCGTTCAGCCCCCAGATCAACGCCGCGATCCACACGGTCATGGCGAAGCCCATGGCGAGATTGCACAGCGCCGTCAGCAGGAACGCCGCGGCCAGGAAGCGCCGCAAATTGGGGTGGTCAGCGAAGAAACCGCCGGTGAGCTTGCCGATCGCATAGGTGTAAAATAGCGCCGATCCGATCATGCCGAGCTCGGTCGGAGTGAAGATGCCGCCGTCGATCAACGGCTTCTTGACGACGCCGATCGCCAGCCGGCACATATAGATCAAGGCATAGCCGAAGGTGATCGCCAGCATCACCCGGATGCGGTTGCGCCGATAGAGTTCGTCGATGCGGGCCGGATCCTCGATGCGCGGCGCGATTGGGGCCGAGGCGAAGAAACGCAGAAGCGCTACCATCTAATCACTCTCCGGCAGCGACCACCCAACCTTAGGCGTCCCGGCTGAAATCAAAAGACCGCCCGCAACGTCAACATGACCTGGCGCGACGTTTCCTCATGCTCCACTTCGAAACTGTCGACGTCGCCCGCGCGCTGATTGTCGATGATCTCGGCGCCGGTGTCGCCGTCATAATTGCGTTCCCATTGCAGGCTGCGCGCGTCGAGGAGGTTGTTGCCGCTCAACCGCAGGACATAATTCTTGCCAAGCCGCTTCTCGAGATAGGCTTCGAGATTGCCCCCATATTTCTGGAATTCCTCCTCGCCGAGGAAGGTGCTGCGGCCAAGGCCCTGCTTGCGATAGCTGAAGCCCATCGACGCGCCCAGGGTCGGGAATTCCTGCGTCACCCCGAAGTTGTAGACATATTTGGGCTGCGCATCGAACGGCACCTTGGCGCCGGTGTTGGGTTCCTTCCGGCTCGACCATAGCCTGGTGTAGTTGGCGAAGACGCCGGTGTTGTCGAGCCCGATGAATGACAAGGGGGCGCTAAGGTCGAGCTCGAACCCATAGACCTTGCCCTTGCCCACATTGTCATAAGTGAAGATCCGGCCGCGTCCCTCGTCGCTTTCCGGATCCGCCTCGGGATCGACCGGGATGCCCGTGTTCACCAGCGAAATGAGGTCGTTCACCCGGCGATAGAAGAAATTGATTCCGACGACGCCGCGCGGGAGCCTTTTTTCAAGGCCGACGTCGGCGCCCCAGGCGGTTTCGAACTTCAACCCCGGATTGCCGAACGTGGCGTCATTGTCCTCGGGGTCGTCGGTGGATTGGAAGGGAACGATCTGATCGATATTCGGTCGACGGACCGTGCGCGCGATGCTGCCGCGGAATTGAAGGCCGCTGCCCAACGGCACCTGGATGTGCGCCGACGGATTCAGATGGAACTCGCTCGATCCCGCCGATTCCTCGTCGGATTCGGTAACGTCCTGCTGTATGCGCTGCTTGGTCTTTGTATATTCGGCGCGGACCCCGGTCTGCAGCTTGGCGCCGCCACCCAACTTGAACTCGGCCAAGACGAAACCGTCCAGGCGATTTTCGCGATAGCGGAACTCGCTTTCGGTGAGTTCGGCGTCTTC
>DAIPLM010000170.1:0-3901 GCA_036769205.1 Sphingomicrobium sp. | reverse complement strand
ACAGCTGGTCGGACAAGGTCGCCGGGCTCGATGCCGGCGCCGACGATTATCTCGCCAAGCCGTTCCAGACCGAGGAACTGATCGCCCGCCTGCGCGCCCTCATCCGCCGCTCGGCCGGCATCGCCAGCTCCGAGCTCACCGCCGGCGACATCCGTCTCGACACCCGCTCGGGCAAGGTCACCAAGGCCGGCGAGCCGGTCAAGCTGACGGCGCAGGAATATAAATTGCTCAGCTATTTGATGCACCACAAAGGCAAGGTGGTCAGCCGCACCGAGCTCATCGAGCATATTTACGACCAGGATTTCGACCGCGATTCCAACACCATAGAGGTGTTCGTGACGCGTATCCGCAAGAAACTTGGCCCCGACGTCATCACCACCATCCGCGGCCTTGGCTACAGCCTCGAGGACCCCGACCAACAGTGACCGATCTGCCCGCGGTTGAGCAGGGCCGCGCGGCCCGCCCGCGCCGGCTGACCTCGCTGACCCGGCGGCTGATCGGCATCGCCGCCATCTGGATCACCGTCCTCCTGCTCGGCGGCGGCTATGCGCTCGACCGGGTGCTGACCAGCTCGTTGAGCGAGAATTTCGACAAGCAGCTCGAATATGTTCTCAACGCCATGATCGCGGCGTCGGAGATCGGCCCGGACGGCGAGGTCCGCTTCAACCGACCGCCCGCCGACCAGCGCTTCCTCGAGCCCTATTCGGGCGTCTATTTCCAGGTCTCCGGCGACGGCGCCGACACCTTCCCGTCGCGTTCCCTGTGGGACCGGCGGCTGCGGGTCGACACCGCCCACAACGACGTCGACCTCCACACCTATGACAGTCGCGAGTTCCAGGAAGAGCCGCTGCGCATCGTCGAGCGCGACGTCATCCTGCCCGGCTCGGAAATCCGCTGGCGCTTCCAGGTGGCGCAGTCGCGCGAGATCATCGATCGCCAGATCAGCGATTTGCGCTCGACCCTTATCCGCGCCTTCGCCGCGCTCGGCATCGGCCTGCTGGTCCTCGCCGCGTTGCAGGCCTCCTACGGACTGTGGCCATTGAGGCGGGTGCGCAGCGAGGTGGTCGCTATCCGCTCCGGCAAGCAGAGCCGGATCAGCGAGGATTTCCCGCGCGAAATCTACCCCCTGGTGCGCGAATTGAACGAGCTGCTGGCCCACAGCGAGGAGCAGGCCGAGGAAGCGCGCCGCCACGCCGGCAACCTCGCCCATGCGCTGAAGACGCCGCTGACCGTCATCACCAACGCCGCCACCGCCGCCAGCCCGGACCTCGCCGATACCGTCATTCGCGAAGCGACGGTGATGCGTCGCCAGGTCGACCACCACCTTGCGCGTGCCCGCGCCATCGGCCGGCGCGCGTCGCTGCACGCCCGCGCCTGCGCCTGGGAGAGCCTGGAAGCGGTCGAGCGGGCGGTGTCGCGGCTCTACCCCGATGTCACCGTCGACATCGCCGGCGACAAGCAGGCCTGCGTCCGGGTCGAGCGCCAGGATCTGGACGAAATGCTCGGCAATTTGGTCGAGAACGCCGCCAAATATGGCGCCGGCCGAGTGTTCGTCACCGTCGAGCTGGTCGCCGACAAGGGCGTCGAAATCTTGGTCGAGGACGACGGGCCCGGCATCCCGGCCGCCGAGCGCGAGCCGATATTCGCCCGGGGCGCCCGGCTCGACACCACCGGCAAGCCCGGCACCGGGCTTGGCCTTGCCATCGTCCGCGACGTCGCCGAAATCTACGGCGGCTCGGTCCGGCTTGAGGAGAGCGAGGATCTGGGCGGGTTGCTGGCCCGCCTGACCCTGCCGCCCGCGTGATCGGCGGAACGACGAGCGGCGTTCGTAGAAATTCTTCCCCACCCCTCGGTTTCGCGATTAGGTAAGCCTCGACTCGGGGAGGGAATCACGATGAAATTGAAGATGTTGATGGTTGCGAGTGCCGCCACGCTGGCGATTGCGACGCCGCTGTGGGCCGCCGACGGCCCTCGCTTCGGCAGCTGGGGCTACGACGCCTCGGCGATGGACCAGGCGGTCAAGCCGGGCGACGATTTCTTCGACTACGTCAACGGCGCCTGGGCGGCCCGCACCGAGATCGCCCCCGATCGCACCTTCGTCGGCATCGATTCTGTCCTCAACGACCAGATCGACAAGGACGTCCGCGCCATCGTCGAGGACATGGCCAAAAACCCGGCGGCGGCTGGCAAGATCGGTCAACAGGTCGGCGACTTCTACGCCAGCTGGATGGACGAAGCCGCGATCGAGGCGCGCGGCACGGCGCCGCTCAAGCCCTGGCTGGCCAGGATCGCCGCCGTCGGCTCAACCGACGAGCTCGCCGATTTGTGGGCGCAGCCCGGCTACACTGGCCCGGTCGGCTTCGGCATTATCCCCGACCCGCAGGACCCGACCCGTTACGTTGCAATCGCCGGCCAGGGCGGGTTGGGCATGCCCAACCGCGATTATTACCTGCTTCAGGGCGCCAAGTACGACGGCTACCGCAAGGCCTATCGCGACTATATCATCAAGGTCCATCAGCTCGCCGGCATCGCCAACGCCGAAGCCAGGGCCGACCGCATCATCGCCCTCGAAACCGCGATCGCCAAGGACCAGTGGACCCCTGAGCGCAACCGCGAGATCAAGGACATCTACAACCCGATGGACCGGGCGAAGATGGAGGCTTTGGCTCCGCAGTTCGACTGGGGCCGGATGCTGACCAAGGCCGGGCTCGCCTCGCAGCCGACCGTCGTTGTCATGCAGCCGAGCTTCTTCACCGCGGCCGGCAAGATGCTGGAAAGCGTGCCGCTGGCGACGTGGAAGGACTATGTCGCCTATCATTTCATCAGCAGCCACGCGCAATTCCTGCCACACGCCTTCGACCAGGCCAGTTTCGACTTCTTTTCCAAAACCCTGCGCGACGTGCCGGTCCAGCGCGACCGCTGGAAGCGCGGCGTCGCCTTGGTCAACGGCGCGCTCGGCGAGGCGGTCGGCCAGATCTACGTGCAGCGCCATTACCCACCCGAGAGCGACCGCCAGATGGGCGAGCTGATCGCCAATCTGCGCGCCGCGCTCCAGGACAAGATCGAGCACAACAGCTGGATGGACTCGGCGACGAAGACCGAAGCCCTCGCCAAGCTTGCGAGCTTCGACCCGCGCACCGGCCACCCCGCCAAATATGTGGATTATTCGTCGCTGCAGGTGAGCCGCGACGATCTGCTCGGCAATGCCATGCGCTCCGACGAGTTCGACTGGGCGCTGGAGTTGTCGCGCATGCCGCATCCGGTCGATCGGGCCTTGTGGGGCATGAACCCGCAGACCAACAATGCTTACTACGACCCGTTCATGAACCAGATCACCTTCCCGGCGGCGATCCTGCAGCCACCTTACTTCGACCCGAAGGCCGACCCCGCTTCCAACTACGGCAGCATCGGCGCCACCATCGGCCACGAGATCGGGCACGGCTTCGACGACCAGGGTCGCCAGTTCGACGCCAAGGGCAAATTGCGCGACTGGTGGACGCCCGCCACCGCCAAGCTCTACACCGACCGCGCCCAGGCCTTGGTCAAGCAATATGATTCCTACGAGCCAATCCCCGGAGTCCACATCAAGGGCCAGCTGACCCTCGGCGAGAACCTTGGCGATTTGGGCGGCCTCGAAGTCGCTTACGCCGCCTACCGCCGCTATGTCGCCGACCATGGCGAGCCGCCGCTGATCGACGGGCTGACCGGCGACCAGCGCTTCTTCATCGCTTATGGCTACAGCTGGGAAACCAAGACTCGCGAGGGCGCACTGCGTTCGCAGCTCCTCACCGATCCGCACTCGCCGGCCGCGTTCCGGGTGAACGGCGTCGTCCGCAACATGGACGCCTGGTACAAGGCCTTCAACGTGCAGCCCGGCGACAAGCTGTACCTGCCGCCGGAT
>DAIPLM010000016.1:0-13916 GCA_036769205.1 Sphingomicrobium sp. | reverse complement strand
AGACCGAGGGCATCGCCCATTCGACCAGCATGATCCAGACCAGCGTCGACCGGGTCAAGGCCGGCCTGACCGCCTTCGCCGGCGACGCCCGCGACAATGGCGGCCAGCTGATCAAGGCACAGAAGCGGCTGACTCACCTCGAGATGCTGTCCAACACCATGCTCGACACGCTCGCCAATTCCGGCGCCGAGATCGACGACACGCCGTTCATTAGTCTCGCCCAGGAAGCGATGCGCTCGATCCGCCAGGCGGTCGAGGCCGGCATCGCCAGCGGCGAGATCGACGAGGACGCGGTATTCGATCGCGACTATGTCCAGGTCGAAGGCTCCAACCCGCCGCAGTACAACAATGGCTTCGCCGACTTCGCCGACCAATATGTCCGGCCGCTGCTTGACCGCCACAAGGCCCGCGATCCCCGCGTGATCGGCTCGGCGATCACCAACATGGACGGCTATCTGCCGACCCATTTGTCGGAGCGCTGCAACACGCCCGGCCCCGACCCGGTGTGGAACGACGAGCATTGCCGCAACCGTCGCATTTTCATGGACGAGACCACTCGCAACGCCTGCAACAGCGACAAGCCGGCGATGCTCGCCACCTACCGCATGGAACTCGGCGACAAATATATCCCGGTGAAGAACGTCTTCGTGCCGCTGTCATTCAACGGCCGCCGCTGGGGCAATTTCGAGCTTGCGTACCGGGATGACCGGTAAAGTTTAGCTGCTCCGCCGCGCCATGAAGGCCAGGCGCTCGAACAGCATCACGTCCTGCTCATTCTTGAGCAGAGCGCCGTGCAGCGGCGGGATGGCTTTGGTCGGGTCGCGGTTCTGGAGGACGTCGAGCGGCAGGTCCTCGTGCAGCAGCAGCTTCAGCCAATCGAGCAACTCGCTGGTTGACGGCTTCTTTTTCAGCCCTGGCACTTCGCGAACATCGTAAAAGATATCGAGCGCCCGGCTGACCAGCAGCTTCTGGATGTCGGGGAAATGGACGTCGACGATCCGCTCCATCGTCGCCCGGTCGGGGAAAGCGATGTAATGGAAGAAGCAGCGGCGCAGGAAGGCGTCGGGCAGTTCCTTCTCATTGTTCGAGGTGATCACCACCACCGGCCGCTCGGCGGCGCGGACCGTCTCGCCGGTCTCGTAGACATGGAACTCCATGCGATCGAGCTCCTGGAGCAAATCGTTGGGGAATTCGATGTCAGCCTTGTCGATCTCGTCGATCAGCAGCACGGGCAGCTCCGGCGCCCTGAAGGCTTCCCATAATTTGCCGCGCTTGATGTAATTGCCGATGTCGTGGACGCGCTCGTCGCCGAGCTGGCCGTCGCGTAGGCGAGCGACGGCGTCATATTCGTAGAGGCCCTGGACGGCGCGGGTAGTCGACTTGATGTGCCACTCGATCAATGGCGCGCCGATGGCGGCGGCGATTTCCTGCGCCAGCACGGTCTTGCCGGTGCCCGGCTCACCCTTGACCAGCAACGGTCGTCGCAGCTTGACGGCGGCGTTGACCGCGACCTTCAGGTCCTCGGTAGCGACGTAGGTCGGTGTTCCTTCGAAACGCATTGTGCCGCCCTATGGATGAGGCCGGCTCGGCGCAAGTTAGTCGACGCGGGCTTCCGCCCTGGCTTCGAGCAGGTCGAACAGGCCGCGGTGCTGGAGCAGCAACTGCTCCGAGCCGAAGGCCAAGGCGCGCTCGGCGCCTAGCGTTTCGGCGCCGGCATGGATCGCCAATGCGACTGATTCCGCGTCGGGCAGGGTGCATGGCGGCAGGTCGAGCCCGGCGCGGTTGGCGGCGCAGTCAAGCAACCCGCGCAGCGAGCGCCAGTCCTCGACCAAAGCGGTGGCGGCGCCAAGCGCGCAGCCGCGGCGCTCCGAAGTCGCCAGCGTCTCCAGCGCGTGGCGCTGGGCCAGCAAGGTGCCCTCGGTCTGGGCGGAGCCGGCGGTCGATGGCTGCGGGCCGACGGCGGCGGTCAGGCGAACCAGATACAGCCGCTCGCGCTCGAAGGCGTCGGCGGCGTCCTTCAGCCAGTCGTGGGCGGCGCCGGCGGCCGTGCCGTTGAGCGCGAGATCGATCAGGCCGGGATGGCGGCCGTAAAGGTGACAGAGCAAATGGACGGCGTCGGCCAGGTCGCGGGCGGCGTTCGGGCCGGAGGCGGCGAGCAGTGCGACCAGCTGCGGATGGCGCGCCGACCCTTCGCTGGCGACGCGCGCGAACTGCGCCTCGACGACGCCCGGCCGGGTGCGCTCGACTGCCGCCTTGGTCGCCATGTCCTCGTCTCTCCTTGCCATGATGGCCGGACCCTAGGCGATGGCTTCTAACCCAAGGGCGTAAAGACAGGGTTTCCACGTCCTTCATCATTTGGTGAGCGAGGTTAAGAAACGGCCCGAATCGGGACGATGTGGAGGAAAAGGGAAGGGTGGGGCGGCGGGATGAGGACCGGCCGCCCCCGGGGGACTTATGAAATCTTCAGGCGGCGATCAGCTCGCGCTCTTCGACGACGGTGGCGCTGGCCTCGACCTCGGCCAGCCGCGGAGCAGCGGCCGGAGCCGCGGCGGCGCGGTCGGGGGAGAGAAAGCGCGTGGCGGCGACGACCGCGCCCAGCGCCAGATAGATGCCGACGACCAGCGCCGGGTTCCAGAAAATCGGCGCGCAAAAGGCGACCCGCAACCAATTGGGGTTGAAGCCGAAATCCTGGCCGATCGCCTCGCAGACACCAAGGATGGTGTCGTTGCGAAGAAGGAGGTTGGTGCTCTGCGCGGTCATTGGTCGATCGTCCCTTTGGTTTCTGGCGGATCGGCACGACCCGCTTCTCCCTGACAGAAGCAAAAGGCGTGCCAGAATGTGAAAAGGCCGCGATTGCAATGCCTTGCATCATGCGGGGGCGGAGGAAGGTTGGCGGGAATTGCCAATTCGCTCGCGAACTTGGCGGATTACGCCAGAATCTGTGAGGCCCACCCGGCGGCGGGCTGGCGCCTATTCGGCGGCGAGCTGGGCTTCGGCGGCTTCGGCTTCCGCTTCCGCCTCGGCGGCGGCGGCGGCCTTGTGCGCCTCGAGTGTTGCGCGCATGCGATCGGTGCGGTCGGCGCGGTCGGCCATCGCCTGCCAGGCGGCTTCGGCGCGCAGGCAGCGCTCGCGGACATTCTCAAGGCTGGCGGCGTCCGCGTCCGAACGGGCTTCGGCGGCGCGTTGCAAATAGAGATCGCGGTCTTTCATTCGAACACTGTCCCGAAGGCAAGGAGTAGTGGACGCCGTCGCACGCGGCGTCCGTAGGCTTGGGGCGGTTACGCGCCCTGCAGGTTGACGGCCTTGGTCTTGCCGCGGTTGTCCTGCTCGAGATCGTAGGTGACCTTCTGGTCCTTGGCGAGCGAGCGCATGCCCGCCTGCTCGACAGCCGAAATGTGGACGAACGCGTCCTGGCCGCCGTCGTCCGGCTGGATGAAGCCGAAACCCTTGGTCTCGTTGAAAAATTTTACGGTGCCTGTCGGCATGTTGGTATTCCTTCGTATTGCTGGCGGACCGCCATTCGGTCCTCCGGTGCTAGGAGAAGCGAAGCGAAGGAAAGAGGAGCCGCAAAGCGCCTGTAGACCGTCATTTTGCGACTAGTAGCTGGACGACATGTAGGCGCTTTTCCGCAAAATGGAACCCCACGGTCGAGCGGTCGCTCCGGCGGCGGCCAAAAACGGCGAATTTCAAGACGTCAGCTGGCGACCGAGCGCTTCCATTTCTCGAGCGCGAGGCGTTCCTTGAAGCTCGGCCTGGCGCAGATCTCGGCCTCGCCCTTGGCCTGTAGCGCCGCCGTTTCCGCCGGGCTCAGCGCATGATCGAAAGCCATCCCGCACTGGTCGTCCTTGATCCAGATGATGGTGCCGAAAAAATTGCCTTCCGGCATCTTCAGCCACACCTCCTCGCCAAGGTAGAGGCCGCGGCTGTAGCGCATCCGCGCGCCGTCGCTGGAGACGTCAAGCAGGCTCACCGGCTGCGAGGTGCCCACCGAGTGCATGGCGGCGGGCAAGGTGACGGCCGCGCGCTCGGCATTGCGGCGTCCGTGAGGGCCGTCGAGCCTGGTGCCAAATTTCTTGCCGAACGTTCTCATCGGTGCGCGCTCATTCCGATCGATCCCCCACCCGGCGGGTAAACATATGTGGGTTAAGATTGGGTTTGCGGCACCGGCCAAATCGCCCGGGCTAACGGTCGTCCTTCCCGCGATTGTAGAAAATCCGGATCATCACCCATTCGCCGACCTGCGGGCGACCGTTCTTGCGTGGCGGGCGGACCCGGAATTGCCAGGCGGCGAGGCGGACGGCGCGAGCCAGGTGTGAGCCGGGTGGGTCATTGTCGAGCTCGACGCAATCCTCGACCCGGTCGCCAGGGATGGTGCGGCAGGCGACCAGGCCCGATCCCTGCGGCGCATTGGCCGGCAGATAGCCGCCAAGCTCGGTCGCGGTTGGCCGGCGCGCCCATTCGGCGGCATAGAGGACCTCGCCATTGGGGCCGCGGCCGACGGCTTCGGAATCGTCGGCGCCGCCATCGCCGGTGCTCGGCTCGGACTTGGGCAATTTGGCGATGTCGGCGGCGGCGAACTCCTCGCGGGTCAGCTCGAGCATCGCCAGCTTCGGCGGGCTCGCGATCGACGGCTTGACCGGCAGGACGATCGGCGGCTTCGGCAGCTGTGGCCGCGGCGCCTGGCGGGCCGCGCTGGCCGGGCTGGGCGCGGGGGCCGATTCGGTGATGAGGTCGACCACCAGCGCGCCCGATGACCGGGGAGGCTCGGTCGGGCGCATGCCGATGCCGAGCAGGGCCAGGACCAGCAGCACATTGACCGCGATCGCCAGCGCCATGCCCGAGGCGCGCCGGCCGGGCGGGGTCTCGTCTTGCGAGGTGCGGAGGCGATAGGTGCTGGCGGCCAAGGGGAAAATTGTCTTCTTCGGGAAGTTGCGTCGCGTCGGCGCGGCCTATCTTCCCGCGCCTGAACCGCGGCTGCAAGCCATGGCCGATGGATTAATTGCTTCTCGGCAGGCGCTTCGTCTGCGAAGGGTCGCCAATGCCGAAACGAAAAAAGCTGACGCCCGCCGAGCAAGCCGAGAAATTCCGCCTCGCCGCCCAAAAGCGGATTGATTCGGGGCTGCCCAGCAGTGACGACGCCGACGCCGCAATCGACGCCATGATCAGGAAGAGCCTCAAGGACCACGGCGCCTAGGGCGCGGGCCGAGCAGCCGCCTAACGGACGAAGAAGCCGTTCTTCCAATCCTCGATGCCAAGCTGCTCCTCGAGGGTGAGGCGCGGCATCAGCACGACCTTGCCGCGGGCCTGCAGGGTGGCGGCTTCCTCCTCGCCGAGCGGGGTTTCGAACTCGACGCCGCAATGGTCGCCGTCGACCCAGACGATGGTCCCGAACATGTCGGCGGGCGGGGCCTTGAGCCAAACCTCCTTGCCGATTTCCAGCGGGGCGTGGCTGCGCAGCTTGGCGCCGGTCCGCGAGACGTCGACCAGGCTCACCGTCTGCGAGGTGCCGACGGCGTGCATGGCGGCCGACATCAGCACCGGCGCCCGGGCCGCGGCGCGCCGGCCGCCGGGGCCGTCCAGTCGTTTGCCAAAGTCAGTCATGATCGGGACTCGCTCAAAGTAGACCCCACCTGTGACGAGGTTAGCGCCAGAGAGTTAAGGCCGTTTAGCCGACGATGGTTAATGCCATCGCGGCAAACTGAAATCAGTATGAGGCCGATCCTCCTTAAGCCGTCAGTCCCGCAGGCTGTCAGGGACGACGCCGCCATTTTCGGCGAGCTTGGCCATCACCGCCTTATGCAGCGCGATATTCTGCTCGGCACTGCCGTCGGCGCCGGCGTGAACGCCCAGTTCCTGGCCGAGCTCCTTGCGGGCATCGAGGCTGGAATCGAGGTCGAGCAGCTTGAGCAAGTCGACGATCGAGCTCTGGTAATTGCCGCCGCCGCTTTTCATCGCCGCCATTTCGCTAAGCACCGCTCCGACGTCGACCGACTGGCCGGCGCTGGCCTCGGGCGGTGGGGCGGTGATGGCGCCGCCGTTGCTGGCGGGCGCCGCCGCCGGCACGCTGCCGGGGGTCGCGGCGGCCGCCGCCGGGTGGTGGAAAATCTTCTTCATGATGCTGCCGAAAATGCTCATCGCTTCGCCTCCTCGGCCGCGCGGGTTCGCGGCCTCGCCTCACCCCAACGCCACTGCCGGGCGGAAGCTCCGTCGCGCGCGGCAGGAACGCAGGCACGCCCTGGCTCGTTGTGGCGGGACGAGGAGGAAGTTGCATGACCCGCAAAACCCTGATCCTGTTGTCGGCGAGCGTGCTCGCCATGGCCGGCTGCGGCCAGCGGGACGACGCCGCCGATGACAGCGCCAATGTCGATGCCAATCTTGCCGCCGACGCCAATCTGGCGATCGACAACAGCATGATCGCGGCGGCGCCGATGTCGGCCCAGGGCTTTGCCAACACCATGGCGGCCAGCGACCGCTTCGAGATCGAAAGCTCGCGGCTGGCGGCGGCCACCTCGCAGTCGTCGGCGATCAAGAGCTTCGCCAACCAGATGATCACCGCCCACACCGAGTCGACGGCCAAGCTGAAGGCGGCGGCGGCCGGCCTGAGCCCGCCCGTTACCCCCGACGACACATTGACCGCCGACCAGCAGCGGATGCTCGACGACCTCAAGTCCAAGACCGCCGCCGACTTCGACAGCGCCTATGCCGCCGCGCAGGTCAATGGCCACCAGGCGGCGCTCGGCGCGCTCAACGCTTATGCGGCTGGCGGCGACACGCCGGCGCTCGCGGAGCTCGCCAAGGGCATGGTGCCAACCGTGACCGCGCACCTCAACATGGCCAAGGGGCTGAAGTAGAGCCGAGGGCCGTGTGCGGCTGCTTAGCGTCGCAAAGTCGCAAAAGTAGCGGAGAAACGCGCGATTCAGTGCGACTTTAGGGGACGGTAAGGCAGCGGCAGGTTAGCCTGGGCGAATGTTCCCAATGTTCGCAGTCGCGAGGCGAGTTGCGGTTGCCGAAGCGTTGGAATCGAAAACCCGTGCGGTCATCCGCCAGCGTAAGCCACAAAAGGGCCGCTGTAGGACAGCAGTTTTTTGCGCTGCGCGCCTCGCGATGACGATGCGTTTCGGCGGACGCCCTAGAGGGTGACCTCGGCCACCTTCTCATGCTCGCCGGATTCCGGCTTGCGGCCGAGCAATTTGTTGATCGCCGGGCGGATGAATCCGCCGAGGTCGCTCTTCCACAATTTGGCGTCGTCGACGTCGAGCCGGAGCAAGGCCAGCTTGGGGTCGGCCTTGCCGCCTTCATACCATTGCGAAACGACCGGGTTCCACAGCCGGTCGATGACGGCCTGGTCATTGTCCTGGCTCAATCGACCGCGGAGGCTGGCGAACATGTCGTGGCCCTTGGCAGCGAAGGCGGCGATGGCGCGGTCGCCACGGTCAAGCGAGCGAACGAGGTCGTGGTCGTTGGCGGTGAAGAACCAGAAGGGCGCCGACCCGTCGTCGTAGAAAGCGGTCATCGGCTGGGTTGCCGCGCCGCGCTCGCCGTCAATGCCGAGCATCAGGACCGGGCTGTCCTTCAGGGCTTTCCAGAAATCTTGTTCAATGTCCGCGTCGTCGGCCATGCGATCTACTCCATTTGAATGTTGGAGGGTCAACGGCAGGGGCTGTCTCGGGTTCCTGTGCGGCGGACGAGGAACCGGGTGCGGCAAGGCGGGTTGTCTGACGATGTCCACCGCCAGCCCCTCGACTCTCCGCGCCGCGATCGTCACCGTGCCCGTCATCCTCGGCATCGGCTTCCTGATGGGCCGGCTGTCGAACAGCGGCTACGGCAATGGCTGGTTCGACGTGCTGGCAAAGCCGGCCGCGATGCCGCCGGGCTGGGCGTTCGGGGTGGCCTGGTCTTTGCTCTATGTGCTGATCGGCATCGCCGTGGCGATGATCTGGGCGGCGGCGCCGTCGCGGGCGCGCTCGGCCGGGCTGGCTTTGTTCGCGGTCCAACTGCTGCTCAACTTCAGCTGGTCGCCGCTGTTTTTCGGCCTGCACCAGATCGTGCCAGCGCTGGCGACGCTGGTGGCGATCCTGGCCTTGTCGGTCGCAACCACCGCCGCCTTCGCCCGGGTGCGGCCGGCGGCGGCCTGGCTGATGGCGCCGTATCTGGCGTGGCTGTGCTTCGCCACCTTCCTCAATTTCGAGATCTGGCGGCTGAACCCGGGCGGGTGAGAGCGCGACCGCGGCCCCCTGAAAAAAAGCGCCCCCGACCACAGGGCCGAGAGCGCTTTCCAGTCCGACCAAATGCTACGCGGTCGTTGAGTCCATCCTCGCCCGTGAGGCGCTGTGGCCGCCGCTGCGATAAAGGATGTCACGCAGCTGATCCGAGCCGATGCCGGCTGCCTGGGCGTCGACCGACAGGAAGATGCCGCCCGAATGGATCCGCTCCTCGTAATATTTGGCGTCATCGTCGCTGACGCCATGCTCGGTGAGCATGCCGCTCAGGCCGCCGGCGATCGCACCGGCACCGGCGCCGATTGCAGCCGCGCCGGGAATGGCGCTGCCGGCAATCGCGCCGGCCGCGACCAGCGGTCCGACGCCCGGAATGGCGAGCGCGGCAATGCCGAGCAAGGCGCCGGCGGCGCCGCCACCGAGCGCGCCCTTGAGCATGCCTTCGCCCTTGCCGTCGTCAACGTCGGTCGTGTCGGCGTCGCCGAAATCACCCTCGGCGCCTTCGCGGCGGGCGATCACGGACAAAGCGGAATCGGGAACTCCGGCGGAGCGCAGCTCGACGGCGGCGCGCTCTGCCTCGGAGCGGTCGTCAAAGACGGCTGAAATGAGGTTGTTATTCATGGTTGATCGACTCCTGGGATGGAACTGCCCCGCTCGGGAAGGTCAACGAAGGGGTGGTGGGAGGGTTGCCGCCGTTACGGGGGCGGCGTCAGTCGATCGCCTCGGCTTCGTCGTCCTCGCACTCCTTGCGGTGCCGGCGGAGCATGGCCTCGGATTCGTCGACGAGGCGCTTGGCCTCGTCGATATTGGCGCGCAAACTCGCCTGGCTCGCCTCAATCTCGACCGCTTGCTGCTCTCGGCGTGCAGCGCGCTTTTTCCTGTCCGCCAATGACCGCCTCGATCCTGCTGCGCTTCAACCCGTTGCGGCTGCCCGGGTTCCGGCATGAGCGCCCGAGCGCAGGTGAGCGATTGCAAGGCAAGCGCGACCCAGCGCGAAGAGCAGCCGCAGGCTGACATGCCCCAGCATGTCGGAACGGTTGCTCGCGAAAGCCGGCCAGCCTGCCGCGGAGCGGACAGGACGGACGTCACGGGATTCCCCCGTAATCGGCACTGTCGCCGCAATCGCCAACCCTGCTAAAGCGCCGCGAAGGGGGGTAAGTCATGGGGCTCAATCTGCGGCCGGCCAAGGGGTGGCGGACGTTCGCCGGCGAGGTCGGGGTCATCGTTCTCGGCGTGCTGATCGCGCTTGCCGCGCAGCAGGCGGCGGAGACGGTCAAGGAGCGCCGGGAGGCGGCCGACACGCGCGGCGCGCTGATCAGCGAGATCAGGGAAACGCTCGCCGTCCTCGAGCTCCGCCGGCAGGCCCAGCCGTGCATCGACAAAAGGCTGTCGGAGGTGCGCGCGCTGGTCGACCAGTGGGGCCGCACCGGCGGCTACCGGACTCCGACCTGGGTATCCCAGGCGACCTGGTTCGGGGTCGGCACGCAGCGCTTCGACGCCGCCCAGTCCGCCGGCCGGCTCGCCTTGCTGCCGAGCGAGGAGCAATACCGGCTCGGGACGATTCACGATGGCCTGGTCGCATTCCGCGGGATCCAGCTCAGGGAAACCGACCTCTGGGGGACACTGAGGATGCTGCAGAGCGGCGCCGATACCTTGTCGCCGAGCGATCGGACGGCGATCCGCGTGGCGCTGCAGGATGCCTCGACGCTCAACTATCTCGTGAAGATCAGGGTCGGACAGACGCTCAAATTCGCCGCGAGCAATGGCATGCGCCCCGACATGAGCCGGGCGCGGCAGACGATGCGCCTGGCCTGGAAGGACGGAAAGTTCGCGCCGACGATCTGCCTGCCGATCGACACGCCGCCGGCGGTGGCCAACCGCGCGACGGGAATGCTGTACGAGCTGCCGGAGTGAGGGTGGGAAAGGTGAGCCGGGGAATTAGGGCGCTGTCAGCGTAATCCACCGTAATCTGTCACCGTAATCGCAATGCCTCGAAACTGTTCCGGGTCACTCCGATATGGAGTGAAGTCGCTTTCATTTTGACTTTAACTGGTCCGCGACTCTAGCGCTGTCGTTGCCGAATCCGACCTGCAGAGGCGGACAGTGATGGAAAAACAAAAGAAACCGTGGGTCACGCCAAGGCTCAAACGCATCGAGCCGACACCCGAGATACTCGCATTGTTCGCCGAGCAGTTGTCCGATCGTCAGCCGACCGCCGACGTTCGCTTGAAACGCACCGGCTAATTCGCGTCAGGGCATGAACGATAGCAGCCGAATCACCGCGGACCGGGACCCGATCCTGCTCCGGCTGGAGCTCTACCTTGACGGGGAATCCGTCGAGGAGGGCAATGTCACGCTCCGGCGGCTGGCCGAGATCGACCCGAATGCCGGCGCCGATCTCAGCGAGGACGAGCTGACCGAGCTGGCCTGCCGAATCTACGAATCCCGCCGCGTCCGCGCGCGCTTCCTCAGCATGTCGCTGCTGGGCGAGCCGGTGTGGGACATGCTGCTGGCGCTGTTTTGCTTTTCGGCCCGGGGCAGGCGGCTGTCCGTCTCCTCGCTCTGCTTCGCGTCGGGCGTGCCGAGCACGACGGCGCTGCGCTGGGTCGGCGTGATGGAGGAGCGCGACCTGATCAAGCGATCGAAGGATATCCATGACGGGCGCCGGACCTATCTGGTCCTGACCGAACAGGGCAACCGGGTCATGCAGGGCTATCTGCGCAGCGTGCATGATTCGCTGCGGATTTAGTGCACTGTCACCGTAATCCTGCGGAATTAGTGCACTGTCACCGTAATCCCTGGCTGATGGCGCCGTATCTGGCGTGGCTGTGCTTCGCCACCTTCCTCAATTTCGAGATCTGGCGGTTGAACCCGGGAGGGTAAGAGCGCGCTTCGATGCGTCAAGTGTCGCTTTCATGCTCATGACCCTCCGCCGTCCGCGAAACTGTCACCCTAATCCCACATCGACCCTCGGTCGTGATCGGCAATCTGTGGTCACCATCCGGCTCCCCTCAATCGGCCGAAGTTCCGCGGTCACTTTTTCACCGGCTTCCCCGGATCGGATTCAACCCTGGCGGCGTTGACGACGCCGAAACGAATTGGGAGCGCGTGCGTGGCGGAAGCGAGCGAGAAGGCAAGCCTTGGCGTCGAGGGACTGGACAGCATTACCGTCGGCGGACTGGCGCGCGGCCGGCTGTTTCTGCTGGAAGGCAGCCCCGGCACCGGCAAGACGACGATCGCGACGCAATACCTGATGGCTGGTGCCGCCGCCGGCGAGCGGTCGCTTTACATCACCTTGTCGGAAACCGACGACGAACTGCGGACCGGCGCCAAGTCGCATGGCTGGGACCTGGAAGGCATCGACATCTTCGAGCTGGTGCCGCCGGAAAGCCTGCTCGACGAAGACCATCAGCAGAGCCTACTCTATTCCTCCGACCTCGAGCTGGGCGAGACGACCAGGCGGATCTTCGAGGTCTTCGAGAAGATCAAGCCGACGCGCGTCGTCCTCGACAGCCTGTCGGAAATCCGGCTGCTGGCCCAATCGTCGCTGCGCTTTCGCCGCCAGATCCTGGCGCTGAAGCATTATTTCGCCCGCAGCGGGGCGACCGTGCTGATGCTCGACGATCTATCGAGCGAGGCCAACGACCGGACCATGCACAGCGTCGCCCACGGCGTCTTGCGGCTGGAGGAACTGTCGCCTGAATATGGCCCCGAGCGGCGCCGGCTGCGGGTCGTCAAATATCGCGGCCAGCGCTATCGCGGCGGCTATCACGACTTCGTCATCGCGACCGGCGGCGTCCGCGTCTTCCCGCGTCTGGTGTCGGCCGAGCATCGCAGCGAATTCAAGCGGGAAGTGCTGAAGACCGAATCGCCGCAGCTGAACGCGTTGCTAGGCGGCGGCATCGAACGGGGATCGAGCGTGCTGATCCTGGGGCCCGCGGGCACCGGCAAGTCGCTGCTGGCGCTGACCTTCATCGTCGGCGCCATCAAGCGCGGTGAAAAGGCGGCCATGTTCGTCTTCGATGAAGAGCTTGGCCTGCTGTTCGAGCGGGCCAAGGGCCTTGGCATCGACCTGCAGGCGATGTCCGATTCCGGGAACCTGACCATCGAACAGATCGACGCCGCCGAAATGACGCCCGGCGAGCTGTCGTCAAGGGTGCGCTACTGCGTCGAGGAGCAGCACGCGCGCACCGTCGTCATCGATAGCCTCAACGGTTACCAGGCGGCGATGCCGGAGGAGGAGGCGCTGATCCTGCACATGCACGAGCTATTGCAATATCTGAACCGGCGAGGCGCCTCGACCTTCCTGACGGTCGCCCAGCACGGGCTGGTGGGGGACATGAAGTCGCCGGTCGACGTCACCTACCTTGCGGACACGGTCGTGCTGCTGCGCTATTTTGAAGCTTTGGGACGGGTGCGCCGCGCAATTTCAGTGATCAAGAAGCGCACTGGCCCGCATGAGGAGACGATCCGCGAATATCGTATCGACGCCAACGGCATCTGCCTGGGCGAACCCCTGATGGGTTTCCAGGGCGTCCTCCGCGGCGTGCCGGAGCTGATCGGGGGCGAGCCGCAACTGCTGGAGCCCGCGACGGCGTGAACCAGGACAATAGCGAACGGGCGCTAATCCTGGCGCCGCAAGGCCGCGATGCGCTGGTCGCATGCGACATGCTTGCCGAAGCCGGCATGTCCGGCGCGATCGCCGGCAGCTTGGGCGAGCTGGTCGATGCCCTTGAAGCCGGCGCCGGGTTCGCCATCGTCACCGAGGAGACGCTGACCGGCAGCGACGTCAACATGCTGCACCGCTGGCTGGAGGGGCAACCGGAATGGTCGGACTTCCCGTTCGTCCTGCTGACCCGGCGCGGCGGCGGGCTGGAGCGTAATCCCGACGCTGGCCGACATCTCGAGCTGCTCGGCAACGCTACGTTTCTGGAGCGCCCCTTCCATGCGACCACCTTCATCAGCCTGGCACAGTCGGCGCTGCGTGGTCGCCGCCGGCAATATGAGGCGCGGGCACGGCTCAACGATCTCAATCAATTGGCGGAGGACCTCGAGCGCCGGGTCGAGGAGCGCACCGCTGAACATGCGTCGGCAGTGGCGCAGCTGCATGAAGCGCAGAAACTGGAGACGCTTGGCCAGCTGACCGGCGGCGTTGCCCATGATTTCAACAATTTGCTGACCCCGATCACCGGGGCGCTGGACCTGCTGCAGCGCAAATACGCCAACAGCGACCCGCGGTCCGCGCGCTTGCTCAGCAATGCCCTGCAGGCGGCGGACCGCGCCAAGACCCTGCTGCAACGGCTGCTCGGCTTTGCCCGCCGTCAGGCCCTTCGGACGGAGGCGGTCGACATTGCCGCGCTGCTTGCCGGCATGCGCGACCTCATCGCCAGCTCGGTCGGGCCGAAAATCGAGATCAAGCTGCGCAGCGCGCCCCATTTGCAGCCGGCGATGGTCGATCCCAACCAACTCGAGTTGGCGATCCTCAACCTGACGGTCAACGCGCGCGATGCCATGCCCGACGGCGGGCCGCTGACGATTCTTGCCGAAGAAGTCGCCATCGGGCCCGGTTCGGAGCCGCGCCTGAAGCCGGGGCTTTACGTCCGCCTGTCCGTGATCGATGCCGGCAATGGCATGGACGAGGAGACTCGGCAGCGCGCGATCGAGCCCTTCTACTCGACCAAGGAGTTCGGGCAGGGGACC
>DAIPLM010000015.1:0-13974 GCA_036769205.1 Sphingomicrobium sp. | reverse complement strand
AAGCGCGGCCAGATCCATTTGCGAAGGACGCTCGAGCAGGTCGTCGACGATCGCTGGAGCGGCCGCGTGGGCGGCGATTTCCTCAGCGGCATGATCGACTCGCTCAGGCAGCGATTCCCCGAGGCCGAGGCGCGGGCGCTGGCCATCGACAATGCCGCGACCTTCTATCTCGCCGGGCATGAAACCACCGCCAATGCCCTGGCCTGGTCACTGTTCCTGTTGTCGGCCCAGCCGGAGCTGCAGGAGGAATTGGCGGTGGAAGCGCGGTTGGCGCTGTCCGGTGGCGATGACGACGTCGCCGAGCGCGTGCCGCGGCTGCGGCTGTTCCTCAGCGAATCGCTGCGGCTCTACCCGCCCGTGCCGCGCTTCGACCGCCAGGCGGTCCGCCCGGACCGGCTCGGCGATCATCCGGTCGAAGCGGGCGACATCATCTCGATCTGGCCGTGGCTGCTGCATCGCCACCGCCGGCTGTGGGACGATCCCGACGCTTTCGACATCACCCGCTTCGCCGGCAAGGACGGTCGCCATCGCTTCCAATATCTGCCGTTCGGGGCCGGGCCGCGAACCTGCGTCGGCGCCCAGTTCGCCACCGCCGAGGCGCTGACCCTGCTCGCCCACTGGCTCGGCCAATGGCGGTTCGTCGACGCCGGGCACGAAGCGCGTCCGGCGGGGATGGTGACTCTGCGGCCGGCGGGCGGGCTGCCCCTGATCCTCGAACGGCGATGATCACTTCGCTGCCTGCAACGCCCCGTTCCGCTTGAACCCCCGGACGCGGGCACGCGGCTGTCTGGATCGCCACCAGATGATGGTGCCGGTGACCGACAGCAGGGCCGGGACGATGCCGCCGAGGAAGATAACCACCCTCCAGAGCGGCCCCATGCCGGTGCCGTCGTGCCAACGGCGCATGGTGCGGGCCAGCGACTCGGGCTGCGGTGGCTTTGGCGCCTCGGCGATGGCGGCGCCGTCGGCGACCGTGACTTCGGCCGGCCCGCCGGGCCGCTGGTAGGAGATTTTCCATTCCGCCTTCTGGTCGGTGGGCCAGGCGATCACTTGCAACGGACCAGTCGCAAAAGCATTCGCCGCCGCCACCGCCTGGTCGACATTGGTCGTCGGTCGGGCCAGCGGCCGGGCGCGCTGGGAAGCGGCGCGGGCCTGTGCACTTGGGGCGGGGCGCGTCTCGAACGCGCCGAAGACTTTCGGGAAGGAAATCCAGGCTCCGGTGAAGGACAGCATGGCCAAAGGGATCATGATCCAGAAGCCGGCCAGATAATGGAGGTTGGCGCTGAGCGTGTTGCGCCGCCGCCACCGCAGGCCGGTGGCAAACGAACCACTCAGCGGCCACCACAGCCACATCCCGCTGAGCGACGAAACCAGCATGAAGACGCCGACCCAGCCGACGATCGTGCGGCCCCAGCCGGGCACCATGAAGCTGCCGTGGAGGACGTGCATGACCTGCAGCGGCCCGCTGCTGGCGGACGCGCTGTCGATCACCTGCGCATCGCGTGGGTCGAGCCAGACGTTGGTCCGCTCCGGCCTGCCGCCGGCGGCCGGCGCCGGCTTGCTGGCGGTGACCATCACCGGACCGCGGTCGGCATCGAAGCGGATAGTCGTGATCCGGTCGTCTTGTGAAAGCACAGCCCGCGCCGCCGCCGCATAAGCCGATGGGGGCAGCACGGCCGGCCCGATCGGCTGGTGCCGCTGCGGCTCCAGCTTTGCATCCAGCCAGTCGTGCCAGACCAAGGCGGCGCCGGTCAGCGAGATCGGAATGATCAGAATGGCGAGCGACAGGCCAATCCATTTGTGAATCTGAAGCCAGGTCGCCCGCAACTGCTTCTTGGTCGTCTTCGCCATGCCCAACCCGCGCTGTCCGGTGGAGGGTCAGCCATTACCGACGAATTCTGCGGTTGCAACCTTATTGAGAATGATTATCAGGACGCTCGAACCTAAGAACGATTATCAATAGCAGGGACTCCCATGCGTTTCGCCATATTTTCGCTCGCCACCACCTCTTTGGTCGCCCTGGCGCCGCCGCCCGCTTTGGCACAGGAGGCCGCGCCGGAGCCTTTGGCCGCCGCCGCCGCGACAGTCGCTGCGGATGCCGCCGATGCCGCCGAGCGCGAGGAAACCATCATCGTCCAAGGCGAGCGCGACAGCTACGGCGTCAAGAGCACCTCGACCGCGACCAAAACCGACACCGAGATCAAGGACATCCCGCAGGCGATCACGGTCATCGCCGAGGGCCAGATCGAGGATCAGCAATTGCGCTCGATCGCCGACGTCCTGACTTTCGTCCCCGGCGCCATGCCGGGCACCGGCGAGGCCAACCGCGACCAGTTCACTTTGCGCGGCAACAACACCACCGCCGACCTGTTCCGCGACGGCATTCGCGACGACGTCCAATATTTCCGTGATCTCTACAACCTTGACCGGGTCGAGGTCCTGAAGGGGCCCAATGCGATGATCTTCGGGCGCGGCGGCGGCGGCGGCATCGTCAACCGGGTTACAAAAAGATCTTCGCTCAATCCGTTTCGCGAGATCGCCATCCTCGGCGACAGCGAGGGCGGTTACCGGCTAACCGCCGATCTCGACCAGCCGCTGGCGAATAATGTCGGCATTCGCCTGAACGGCATGTACGAGGATGGCGAAAGCTTCCGCCGCCATGTCGAGCTCAAGCGCTACGGAATCAACCCGACGGTCGGCATCCTCGCCGGGCCGGACACCCGGATCGACCTCGGCTATGAATATTTGCACGACCGCAGGACGACCGATCGCGGCGTGCCGGCGTTCAACGACGAGCCGGTCGATGGCTTTGACCGCACCTTCTTCGGCGATCCGGACGACAGTTACGCCAAGGCCGATGTCCATATCGGCACCATCGCCGTCGAGCATCAGCTGACCAGCGACCTCAAGCTGCGCAACCGCACCTTGCTGGGCGACTATGACAAATTCTACCAGAACATCTATCCATCGAACCTCGACGAGGCGACCGACGAAGTCGTCCTTGGCGCTTACAACAGCGCCACCGACCGCACCAATTTGTTCAGCCAGACCGACCTCATCTGGGAAAGCAAGCTGGGCGGCATCGACCAGACGATCCTGTTCGGCTTCGAGCTTGGCCGCCAGAAGTCGCGTAGTCTGCGCCAGAGCGGCACCATCGCCGGCGGCAATCGCGTGCCGCTCGCCGACCCGACGGTCGACGTCGATGTTATCTTCGCCCCGACCGCCAGCGACGCCAACAATCGGACCAGGGCGACCATTGCCGCCATCTATGTCCAGGACCAGATCCGCATATCGCCGATGTTCGAGATCGTCGCTGGCCTGCGCTTCGACAGTTTCAAGCTGGAGGTCGACGACTTCCGTCCTGCCGGCGGTGAATTCGAGCGTCGCGACGAATTATGGTCGCCACGCCTGGGCCTGGTATTCAAGCCGCGGGAGAATCTGTCCTTATACGCCAGCTACTCGCGTTCCTATCTGCCGCAATCCGGCGACCAGTTCAGCGGCCTCACCGACGACACGGCGTCGCTCAAGCCCGAGCGCTTCGACAATTACGAGATTGGCGCCAAGTGGGAACCGGTGCCCGGCCTGCTGGCGACTGCGGCCCTCTATCATCTCGACCGCAGCAACACGCAGGCCCGCGACCAGGACGACCGGATCGTCCTGACCGGCGCCCAGCGCAGCCGCGGGCTCGAACTCGGCCTGGAACGCAGCGTCACCGACCGCTGGCTGGTCTCGGCCGGCTATGCGTGGCAGGACGCGGAGATCGCCGAGACCACGGCGTCGGCGCCCGAAGGCCGCGACGTCCCGTTGGTGCCCAGGCACAGCTTCTCGCTGTGGAACCGCTACGACGTCACCGGCCAGATCGGCCTCGGCCTTGGCATCGTCGCCAGGTCGAAGGCCTATGCCTCGATCAGCAACCAGGTGACGCTGCCCGGCTACGCGCGGGTCGACGCCGCCGCTTTTTACGATTTCGGCCGCGGTATCGAGGCGCAGCTCAACATCGAGAATTTGTTCGACGCCGATTATTTCTCGACCGCCCACAACGACAATAATATCGCGCCGGGCACGCCGTTCACCGTGAAGGGCGGGTTGCGCTTCAACTTCTGAAGTCCTCGATGAACCGCGCCCGCTCGCCGCTCCGCCTTCAGCGCGTCGTTCAGGCCGCGCTCCGCCATCGCCAGGTCGCTCATCGCCGCATCAACGCCGCGGCGGCGGATTGGTGGCGTCAGGCGGTCGCCGGCTCGGGTCGGTGCACCATGCGGTCGGCGACGAAAATCTTGAACGCGATGAAGGCAATGAGGCCGAAGACGGCGCTGGCGACGTGCAACAGCCAGAAGGTCGTCGTCGGCAGCGACGAATAGAGGCCGCCGACGTAGCCGACGATGGCGTTGGCGGCGAAGAAGGCGAGGTAATAGAGGCCGACGACCGTCGCCGTGATCGCCTTCGGCGCGACCTTGGTGAACAAGGCCAGGCTGACCGGCAGAATGTTGGCAAAGCCGATGCTGTTCAAAAGATGGAACATGAATGGCCAGGCCAGGCCGATCTTGGTTCCGGGCGCCTGGGTGAACGCGGCCATGAACAGGCACAGGCCGCCGGCGATGGTGAACAACGACCCGATGATCATCTTGCCGAGCTCGTCGGGCTCGGTGCGGCTCTTGCCCCACCATTTCCAGAACCAGGCGACCGCGACCAGCATGGCGAAGCTCAAGGTGGCGTCGAGCGTGATCAGCCAGCTGGTCGGCAGCGTGGTCCCCTGGAAGGTCAGTTGGAACTGCTCGTCGCCCCACACCAGGTAAGCGTTGAAGATTTCCTGGTTGGTGAGCAGCGAGATCGCCATCACCGGGATCAGCATCAGCAACGCGATCGTCCGGGTCCAGTCGTTCTTGGTCAGTTTCTCCCGAGGCGCCGGCTCGTCGGTCACCGTGCTTGGGTGAACATTGTCGGCAGGGAGCCATTTCACGCCCGACAGATAGATGATGAGGCCAAGCACCATGACGACGCCGGCGGTGCCGAAGCCCCAGTGCCAGCCGACCTTCTCGCCCAGCGTCCCCGACACCAAGGGCGCGATGATGACGCTGGCGTTGATGGCGATGTAGAAGATCTGGAAAGCCATCGCCCGCCGAAGGTCGGTGTCCTTGTAGAGAGCGCCGACCTGGGTCGCGATATTGCCCTTGAACAGGCCGACGCCGACCACCAGCGAGAACAAGGCGAGCAGGAAGCTGCCTTCGAACGCCATCAGGAAATGGCCGATGGCCATGAAAATGCCGCCTGCAACCAAAGTGCGATGGCGGCCGAGCCATTTGTCGGCGATAATGCCGCCGAGGATCGGGGTGGCGTAAACCAGCGACGTGTAGGTGCCGAAGATGGCGCTCGCCAGCGGCTGTCCGTCGAGCCCGGAAAACAGGTGGACCCGCACCCATTCCAGCCCGACGACATTTTCGACATGGCCGGGGAGCAGGAGATATTTGACCATGTAGAGGACGAGCAGGGTCTGCATCGAATAGTATGAAAAGCGCTCGCAGGCCTCGGTGAAGCTCAGATAGCCGAGGCCCTTGGGATGGCCGAGGAAGGCGCGGTCGTGCGGGGGAGCCGGCTCGAAGTCCGGCGTGGTGTCGGCGACGGTCATGGGCCGCGAAGCTAGCAGCGAATCATACGAAGAAAAGCCCCGAGTGCAGCCTGCCCGGGGACCGGCGAGCCCGGGGCTCTTTTAGGTCAGCTCAATTGCGCGGCGCGCTGTCGCTCTTCACTTGCTCTTCGCGGTCGTTGAATGCCTGGTTGATGACCTGCTCGGTGCAGCCGGTCCAGCCGCCGGGTCCGACCGGCGAGCAGCTGTTGATGCCGGTGCGGCCGACGGTCTCGAACTGCTTGGCGCGGGCTGCCCAGGCCTGGCGCGACTGCAGCGAGCCGCCTTGGCGGAGTGCTTCGGGGATCCGGAAGCGCTCGGTCTCGGGCTTGCGGGCGCACACCACGATCTCGTCGTCGGTTGAGCGCGGGCAGGGGTCGGTGCCATAGACGATGATCTCGCTGACCTTGGTGTTCTGGGCCAGCGCCGGCGCCGATGGCAAGACGAGCCCGCCAAGGCCGATGGCGGCGGCGCCGATGATCAGGGACAGCTTCGACATCTTGGTCGTCCTTTCGACGTTTAAAGCGTGCAAGCCGCCCGCCAGGTTCCTCAAATGCGCTTCGACAGGCCGATTGCAAGCCTGCATCCGGCGCGAATCGCGGCGGTGAGCAACGGATAGCCGATTGTTTCGGCGGCGCCATGCTCGCGCGCCGTGGCGCGATGCTCGAGCTCCTCGGCGCGAAACTCGGCAATGTCGGCGGCCAGCTCGGGGTCGCTGTCGCCGAGCGCGTCCAGCTGGCGGCCGTAATGGCGGTCAATTTCCGTCTCGACCGCGTCGGTGCAGGCCATTGCCGCTCGTTCCGACAGCAACGCCGTCGCCGCGCCAAGCGCGAAGCCGGCGACCTTCCATACCGGCTGCAGCGCCGTCGGCCGCACCTTGCGCTGTGCCATCAAAGCGTCGAACCGGGCCAGGTGGCGCTGTTCCTGTTGCGCCATCCTGGCGACGGCGCGGCCCGCCGCCCGGTCCTGGCCGAGCACCGCCAGCTGGCCGGCGTAAATGCGGGTGGCGCCATATTCGCCGGCCTGGTCGACGCGCAGCATCGCCGCCGAATCGGGCTTGGCGTCGCCCGGTTTCCAGCTGGTCATCGCCGACCCCTGGCCAGCAGCAGCCCGATCAATCCGGCCGAGCCCAACGACAGGATCGCGTTCCAGCCGGCCATCGAAACGCCGAGCAGCGACCATTGCACCTGGTCGCAGCGGACCAGAGGCACATTCATCAAATCGTCGAGGCTCAGCGCCCCGCCGGCGGTGCAGCGGGTCAGCCCCTGCCACCAGCCGAGCTCAACCCCGGCATGGAGCACGCCGATGGCGCCCGACACGGCGATGGCGATCGCCGCCAGCATCGTGAATAACCGCGAGCGCGGGCTCGAGGGGCGGGAAGAGTAGGCGAGCGCGGCGAGGACGATGGCAGCGCCATGCGGCCAGCGCTGCCAGTAGCACATCTCGCATGGGTGAAGGCCGCCGACATATTGCGACAGCAACGCGCCGCCGAGCAAGGCCACCGGCACCGCCAGCGCCAGCGACCGTGCCAGGCGCGCCGGGCCGAGCGGCGCGGCGGCGGGATGAGCGGCCGAGGCCATCGTGCCCGCGCTTGGCCTTAGCGGGACTTGGCGAGGTTCGACGGCGCCCCCGGGGCGAGCCGCTTCAGCGTCCGGATGGCATATTCAAGCTGGAAGTCCTTGACGCCCTTCTTCTCGAGCTCCTCGGCGGTGGCGACGAAGCGCGGGTCGGTGGTCGAGTCGGTTTCCAGCACGTCGTCCTTGACCTCGGCCTGGCTCAGCAAGTGGCGGCGAAGGTCGGCCTCGCGCACCCGCGGCCGGCTCTTGTAGTCGGGGTCTGACAGCTGCGGGACGACGATGTCCGGCTCGATCCCGCCGGCCTGAACCGAGCGGCCCGAGGGCGTGTAATAGCGGGCA
Source organism: Sphingomicrobium sp. (assembly GCA_036769205.1). Lineage (GTDB taxonomy): Bacteria > Pseudomonadota > Alphaproteobacteria > Sphingomonadales > Sphingomonadaceae > Sphingomicrobium. The sequence continues at coordinate 6,438 of DAIPLM010000015.1, read as the reverse complement.
ATCGTCAGCCGCAGTGCGCTGTTCGGGCTAAGCTCGGAGACGCCCTGGACCGAGCCCTTGCCGAAGCTGCGCTCGCCCATGACGACGGCGCGGCGATGGTCCTGGAGGGCGCCGGCGACAATCTCGGCGGCCGAGGCGCTGCCGACGTCGACCAGCACCACGACCGGCAGGCCGTGGGCCATGTCGCCGGGTTTGGCGTACCAGCTTTCGATGTCCTTCTTGTCGCGTCCGCGCTCGGACACGATCTCGCCGCGCTCGAGGAAGGCGTCGCTGACCCGGACCGCCTCGTTGAGCAAGCCGCCCGGGTTGGAACGCAGATCGACGACATAGCCCAGGGGCTTGCCGCCGGTCGCCTTGTCGATCGCCGTCAGCGCCGCTTCGGTCGCCTGGCCGGTATTGCCGGCGAAGGTGTTGATGTTGACGATTCCGACGCCGTCCTTGACCTCCCACTTCACCGGCCTCAGCTCAATGCGGGCGCGGGTGATGGTCATGTCGAGCGGCTTGTCGCGGCCCGGGCGGACGATGGTCAGTTTGACCTGGGTGCCGGGGTTGCCCTTCAATTTCTCGACCGCTTCGTCGAGGTCGAGGCCATAGAGCAGCTCGCCGTTGACATGAGTGATGTAATCGCCGGCCTTGATGCCGGCCTTGTCGGCGGGCGTGTCCTCGGTCGGAGTGATGACCTTGACCGCCCCATCCTCCATCGTCACCGACAGACCGACACCGCCGTAATTGCCTTCGGTGGTGGTCTTCAGCTGGCTGTAGTCGTTGCCCTCCATGTACGATGAATGGGGGTCGAGCGCGGCCAGCATGCCGTCGATGGCGCCCTTGATGAGCGTATGGTCGTCGACCGGGTCGACATAGGTCGCGCGGACCTGGTTGAACACGTCCATGAACGTGTCCAGCTCCTTCATGGTGTCGGCGTCGGCCGCCGCCAGCGAGCTGGTCGTCACCGGGATGAGTGTCAGCGCGCCGACCAAGGCGAGGGGCGGAAGCAACCTGGCGAAGGCTTTCATCGAACGAATCCCTATAGTTCGCGGCCCATTTAACCGCTCTTGCCGTTAATAAACAGCGATTGAGATGAACCGGCGATGAGGGCTGCCGAAACCGGCCTGCCGTTGGTCGAGAGTTCGAGGCCAATCGGGCCGAGCGCGCGGCCGAGCGGATCGCCCCGGCGGACCTTGTCGCCCTTGCGTCGATCCGAGCGGACGCCGGTCATCATCGTCATCCAGCCGCGGCCATGGTCGATGATGACGACCCCGTCATGGCGGCGGAAGGCGCCGGCGAAGGCGATGGTGCCGTCGGCGGGGGCGCGCACCTCAGCGCCGCGAAAGGCGTCGAGCGTCACCCCGCGGGCGCGGATGCCGGTATCGCTGACCGAACCGAAGCCCTCGGACAAAGGCGCGGCGACCGGCAGCGCATAAACCAGCGGCGGCGGCGGCGGCTTGGTCGGGCCGGGCCGGGCCGGGGCCGCCGGCAATACGCCGAGCTCGGCCGCGAGCTCGAGCGCCGCCCGCCTTTGCTCGGACTGGCTGAGCAGGCGGCGCTCGCTCTCGCTGGTGGCGACGACCGTATCGCCGGCTCCGACCGCGCCGGCGCCGAGCTCGGCCGCCCGCGCGCTCGCTTTCTCCTCGAGCGCCGCGAATCGCTCCTGGCGCGCTTTCAATTCGGTTTGCGCTTCGCCTAGCCGCCCGCGCGCCGCCGCCGCCGCGGCTTGCAATCGGCGGCTGCCGGCAAGCTCGGCGGACAGCGCCGCGCTGCGGGCGCGGATGACCGGCAAGGTGGTGTCTAGCAAGGCGCGGACGCGGACGAATTCGGTCAGGGAGCTGTTGTCGGCGATGCTGAGCAAAGGCGGCCGCCGGCCCATGCTGACGATGCCGGCGAGCAAGGCGGCGAGCGGGGCCTGGCGGCGGGCCAGCCGCTGGCTGGCTTGCGCGACGCGGGCATCGGCCAGGCGAAGCTCGGCGTCGGCGGCGCTGATCGTCGCTTCGGAGGCGGCGATGGCGGCCGCCGCGGCCTGGCGCTCGTTGGCCAGCTTCGCCGCTTGGTCCCGCGCCTGGGAGGCGGCTTGCTCGAGGCGCCGCATGTCGGCTTCAGCCGCCTGGGCTTCGGAGCGGGCGCGTTCCAGCGCCGAATCGACGGTTTCTCGCTCCACCCCGACCGGCGCGCTGGCGGCGGCCAGCAGCAGCGGCGCGGCGGCGATCAGCAAGGTTAGGCGGCGGTTCACTGGCCTACCCTTCGCGATGATAGGGGTGGTTCGCAAGGATCGACGTCGCCCGGAACAATTGCTCGGCGAGCATCGCCCGCGCCAGCAAATGCGGCCATGTCGCCGGCCCGAACGACAACAGCAGATCGGCCTTCGCCCGTTCCGCGTCGGCATGCCCATCCGCCGCGCCGATCAGGAAGCGCGCCTCGCGCTTGCCGCCGTCGCGCCAGGCTTCGAGCTTTTTGGCGAAGGCCATCGACGACAATGCCTCGCCGCGCTCGTCGAGCAGCACGGTGACGCTGGCGTTGGGCGCGGCCGGCAAATTGCCGCCGCGGTCGGGCAACTCGGTCAATTTCACCGGCCAGGCGACGCGCTTCAGGTAGCGCCCGGTCAGCTCGGCCTCGGGCGAGCGGCCGATCTTGCCCCGGGCAATGATGTGCAAAAGCACCTAGGCGGGCCTAGGCGGTGGCGTTTTTCGCGCCTTCGTCGCCGAACGCCCACATCCGTTCGAGGTTGTAGAAGGTCCGGACCTCCGGCCGGAATAAATGGACGATGACGTCGTCGGCGTCGATCAGCACCCAGTCGGCGACCGGCAGGCCCTCGATCCGCACCGATTTGCCGAATTGCTGCTTGATGCGCTCGGCGAGCTTGGTCGCCATCGACGCCACCTGGCGCGACGATTTGCCGCTGGCGATGACCATATGGTCGGCGATGCTCGACTTGCCCGACAAAGGAATCGAGACCAGCTCGACCGCCTGGTCATCATCGAGGCTCTGCATCACCAGCGCGTGCAGCGCGTCGACATCGATGGGTTGCTTATGGTGGTCGGTCGCTGGGCTTGGGTCTGCCAAGATTGCTCCTATGGGGACAGGGCTGGCCGCTTCGCGGTGAAGCGGCGGTGCCAATTGGGGTCAAGCGCACGCAGGCGTGTGGCGGAGGTCTGGTCGGGTGGCAGGCGAAGAAAGAAAATCGCCGGTGCGCTCCAGTCCGTCCATGGTTTCGCCTGGCTGAAGGGGCGGACGAACCACCTGAGCCAGCCCATCGCGGGTGCCGCGCGGGCGGCGCCATCATAGCCCGGCCGGTGAATCACCGCAATCGGCACCATTGCCGCCAGTTCGCGCCAGCGCCGCCAGTGATGGAATTGGGCCACAGCGTCGGCGCCCATCAGCCAGATGAAGGCGTGGTCGGGGTAGCGGCGCCGCAAGGCGGCGATGGTGTCGACGGTGTAACGGGTGCCCGCCCGGGCTTCGAAATCCTTGACCTTGATGCGGCTGCCCTTGGCCTGCTCGCGCGCCGATCGCAGCCGCGCCTGGAACGGCGCCATGCCCTTGGCCGGTTTCAGCGGGTTGCCCGGCGACACCAGCCACCACAATTCGTCGAGGCCAAGCGCCTCGATCGCCGCCAGGCTGATCCGCCGGTGCCCGCGATGGGCCGGGTTGAAGGAGCCGCCCAGCAGGCCGATCTTTTTCATGCGCGCAAATGGCTAGCATCGCGCGCGTGCCTGCGCCAGAAAAGGCGCGGGGGAGGGCGATGAACGAAATCGAGGGGATCGGCGAAGCGGTGACCGGCGGCCTGCTGGCGCGGGCGGTCGAGCCGTCCGCGGGCGAGGCCGGCGACGGCCACACGCATGAACGAAGCTGCCTCAACTGCGGCACGCCGCTGACCGGCCCCTATTGCAGCGCCTGCGGCCAGAAGGCGCATGTCCATCGCTCGCTGCGCGCGTTCATGGGCGATTTCGTCGCCGGCTTGGTCAATTTCGAAGGCAAGTTCTGGCGCACGGTGCCGATGCTCGCCTGGTGCCCTGGTGACCTCACCCGCCGCTACATCGCCGGCGAGCGCGCCCGCTTCATCTCGCCGGTGGCGCTGTATCTGTTCAGCGTCTTCCTGATGTTCGCGGTGCTCAACCTCACCGGCGCGCTCTACGACGGCTCGCCGGCCAATGTCCGCGCCGGCTTCCAGGAGGCGGTCAAGGCGCAGCAAGCGGAAATCCGCGAGACCGAAACCCGGCGCGCCGAGGCGATCAAGGAAAACAAACCAGTCACCGCCCTCGACCTCAGGCTTGTCCAGCAAAAAGAGGAGCTGGCGCAAATCGAGAAGCTGCGGCGCGGCGAAGTCCCGGTCGAGGTCAACTCGGGCAATGACGAAGCGCCCCCGTGGGTCCGCGCGGTGGTCGAGAAGGCACAGGAGAACCCGGAGCTCTTGGTCACCAAGATCCAGGATTCGGCGTCGAAGTTCAGCTGGCTGCTGATTCCCTTGTCGGTGCCGTTCATGTGGTTGCTGTTCCCGTTCAGCCGGCGCTATCGCCTCTACGACCATTCGGTGTTCGTCACTTACTCACTGTCGTTCATGATGATCCTCGCCATCCTCGGCGGCCTGCTGGTGGCGGTCGGCTGGACGGCTTTGGCTGGCTTCCTGTTCTTCGTGCCGCCGTTCCACATGTATCGGCAGTTGAAGCAGGCCTATGGCCTGGGCCGCTTCGGCGCACTGTTCCGGGCGACATTGCTGGTTACCTTTGCGTTCGTCGCCGCGGCATTGTTCTTCGTCGTCATCGCCGCGATCGGCATCGTCTAGCGGTCAGCCGGCTTTGCAGGGATATTTGCCGGCCAGGATGCGATTGGTCGCCTCGGTCATGTCGATCCGGGCGCGGTCGGCGGCCGGAATTGCCGCCAGCCGCTGCATGAACTCGTCGCTGTTCATCGAATTCTGGCCCTCGGGCGGGCAATAGCGCGGCTTGTCGCCCGCCTTCACCGCCGCCAGCCGCTGCTCGCGCGCCTTCATGCCCGCCGCCTGACCCTCTTTGGTCAGCGCCTTGATCTCGCCGCGCGAAAAGATTGCCATGGCGCCCTTCTGCTTCAGCTTGGCTGCGCGCTGGTGGAAGCTTTGCGCGTTCATCGATTGCGCCATTCCCGCGCTGAGCGGAACGGCGGCGAGCGCCAGGCCAAGCCAGATTCGTGCGGTCATCAAGTCCCCATCGCGTTTTACCGTCGAGGCTTGGAGCGCCCAGCGAATGAACGCTGATTGAACGCAGCTCAGCTCGCCGCCGGAGCCGTGCCGCCGAGGCCGGGCTTGGGGCGCTTCGCCTTGGGGATCGAGGTCCCGGCCGCCGGCAGCGATGGCTTCGAGCCGCTGCCGCGGTCGATGGCGCCGCCATCGAGCACGGTCTTGATCTCGTCGCCCGACAAAGTCTCGTATTCGAGCAAGGCCTTGGCGAGCGTTTCGAGTTCGGAGCGATGCTCATTGAGCATGGCCTTGGCGCGCTCGTAACCCTGCTCGACGACGCGGCGGATTTCCTTGTCGATCGCCTGCGCGGTCTCGTTCGACATGTTCTTCTGGCGGTTGACCGAATAGCCGAGGAACACCTCCTCGTCGGCCTCGGCATATTGCAGCGGGCCCAAAGCGTCCGACATGCCCCAGCGGGTGACCATGTCGCGGGCGAGGTTGGTCGCGTAGCTGATGTCGGACGAGGCACCGGAGCTGACCTTGTCGTAGCCGAAGACCAATTCCTCGGCGACGCGGCCGCCCATCGAGACGGCGAGGTTGGCGTACATCTTGTCGCGGTGATAGGAATAATTGTCGCGCTCGGGCAGGCGCATGACCATGCCCAGCGCCCGGCCGCGCGGGATGATGGTCGCCTTGTGGATCGGGTCGGACGCCGGCTCATGGATGGCGACGATGGCATGGCCGGCCTCGTGATAGGCGGTCATCTTCTTCTCGTCCTCAGTCATCACCATCGATCGGCGCTCGGTGCCCATCATGACCTTGTCCTTGGCCTCCTCGAACTCGCTCATGGCGACCAGGCGCTTGCCCTTGCGGGCCGCCAGCAGCGCCGCTTCGTTGACCAGGTTGGCGAGGTCGGCGCCGGAGAAGCCGGGCGTGCCGCGGGCGATCACCCGGGGGTCGACGTCGGGTGCCAATGGCACCTTCTTCATATGGACGCCCAAAATCTGCTCGCGGCCATCGATGTCGGGGCGCGGGACGACGACCTGGCGGTCGAAACGGCCGGGCCTGAGCAGCGCCGGGTCGAGCACGTCGGGGCGGTTGGTAGCGGCGATGATGATGATACCTTCATTGGCCTCGAAGCCGTCCATCTCGACCAGCAGCTGGTTCAAGGTCTGCTCACGCTCGTCATTGCCGTTGCCGAGCCCGGCGCCGCGGTGGCGGCCGACCGCGTCGATTTCGTCGATGAAGACGATGCACGGCGCCGATTTCTTGGCCTGGTCGAACATGTCGCGGAC
>DAIPLM010000169.1:0-3946 GCA_036769205.1 Sphingomicrobium sp. | reverse complement strand
CCGGCTATTTGGAGATTCCGGCGCCGATCATGGGCGCCGAGGATTTTTCCTACGTGCTGCAACAGGTGCCGGGCGCGATGGCGATCCTGGGGGTCGCCCCGCCCGGCGGCGACCCGTTTGCCCGCGCGCCGATCCACAATGCGAAAATGATGGTCGACGAAGCCATGCTGCCGCGCGGCGTCGCCATGCACTGCGCCTTCGCCGTCCGCTTTCTTGAGCGCGGCTGGGACTGAATTCGATAGGGGGATTATCATGGCGACTACCAGCTTGAGCCAGCAGCTTCGACCGGCCGGCTCCGTCAAGGAGCTGACGCTTCGCGGCATCATCCTCGGTGCCTTGATCACGGTGCTGTTCACCGCCGCCAACGTCTATCTCGGGCTGCGCGCCGGCCTGACCTTCGCGACCTCGATCCCGGCCGCCGTCATCTCGATGGCGGTGCTCAAATTTTTCCACGATTCGACCATCCAGGAAAACAACATCGTCCAGACCATCGCCTCGTCGGCGGGAACTTTGTCGGCGATCGTCTTCGTCCTGCCTGGCCTGGTGATGGTCGGCTGGTGGACTGGCTTTCCCTACTGGCTGTCGGTCGCGGTGATCGCCATCGGCGGCATCCTCGGCGTCATGTACTCGGTGCCGCTCAGGCGGGCGCTCGTCACCGGCTCGGACTTGCCCTATCCGGAAGGCGTCGCCGCCGCTGAGGTTTTGAAGGTCGGCGCCGGAGTCGGCGGCGTCGAGGAAAACAAGCGCGGCCTCAAGGCGATGATCTTCGGGGCGCTGACCGGCGCCGCTTACCCGCTGCTGGCGAAGATGAAATTGGTCGCCGAACAAGCCGACGGCACGTTCCGGATCGGCGGCGGCGCGACCACTTTGTCGGCCGGTCTGTCGCTGGCCTACATCGGCGTCGGCCATTTGGTTGGTCTCGCCGTCGGCCTGGCGATGCTCGCCGGCATCATCATCGGCTTTCTCGTCCTGTTGCCGCTCTACACCGCCGGTGGGGCGCCGGGCGGCACCGAGCTCGCCGATTTCGTCGGCACCGTCTTCCGCGAAAAGGTGCGCTTCGTCGGCGCCGGGGCGATCGGCGTCGCCGCCTTGTGGACACTGCTCAAGGTCATTGGCCCGATCGCGCGGGGGATCGTCGCCGCGCTCGCGGCCAACCGAGCCCGCCGGGCCGGCGGCGAGGACAGCGTCGACATCACCGAGCGCGACATCCCGATCGGCATCGTCGGCACCGTCATCCTGCTGTCGATGATCCCGATCGGCCTGCTGCTCAACGCTTTCGCCAGCACCAACCCGATCGCCGCCAACCCCGGCGTGACGCTGGCCTTCAGCATCGTTTATGTCCTGTTCGCCGGAATCGTCATCGCCGCCGTCTGCGGCTATATGGCCGGCCTCATCGGCGCCTCGAACAGCCCGATTTCGGGGGTCGGCATCCTGTCGGTGCTTGGCATCGCCATCATCCTCGGCTTGCTGTTCCCCAATGCCGATGCCGACGCCACCCAGAGCCTGGTCGCCTTCGCTCTGTTCGTCACCGCCATCATTTTCGGCGTCGCCACCATCTCCAACGACAACCTCCAGGATCTGAAGACCGGCCAACTGGTGGCGGCGACGCCATGGCGGCAGCAATTGTCGCTGGTGTTCGGGGTGATCTTCGGTTCGGTCGTCATCCCGCCGATCCTCGATCTATTGAACCAGAGCTTCGGCTTCGTCGGCGCCCCCGGCGCCGGCCCGGACGCGCTGGCGGCGCCGCAGGCGGCGTTGATCTCGGCGATCGCCCAGGGCGTGCTCGGCCACAATCTCGACTGGGGCCTGATCGGTCTTGGCGCCGCCATCGGCGCCGTCGCCGTTATCGTCGACGAGATCCTACGGAACGGCGGCAAGGGCCGGTCGCTGCCGGCGCTCGGGGTCGGCATGGGCATCTACCTGCCGGTCGGGGTCACCGCCTTGATCGTCGTCGGCGCGGTGATCGGCCACCTCTACAACGGCTGGGCGAAGCGGCAGGCCGACCCCGGCTTCGCCGAGCGCATGGGGGTGCTGACCGCGACCGGCTTCATCGTCGGCGACAGCCTGTTCAACGTCGTTTACGCGGGGCTGGTGGCCGGGTCGGACGATCCCGACGTGCTGGCGATCACCTCGGCGACGGGCTGGCAGACGCCCTTGGGAGTCCTGCTGTTCGCGGCGGTGATTGTCGTGCTGTACAGCTGGACCCGTCGCCAGGCGGCGGTCGCGCTGGCCGCGCCGGAGCCGGAGATGCCGCCGCAATCCGCTCCGCGCTAGCGGCCGCGATAGGCCGCCACGCCCTGGTCGGGCAGCCACAGACCGGCGGGGGGCTCGCCCGACTGCCAGAAGACGTCGATCGGCATGCCGCCGCGCGGGTACCAATAGCCGCCGATGCGCAGCCATTGCGGCTGCATTTCCTCGACCAGCCGCTGGCCGATGCCGACGGTGACGTCCTCGTGGAAGCCCGGATGGTTGCGGAAGGAGGAGAGGAACAGCTTGAGGCTCTTCGATTCGACGATGGTCGCGGCCGGGGCATAGTCGATCACCAGATGGGCAAAGTCGGGCTGGCCGGTGACCGGGCACAAAGAGGTGAACTCGGGCGCGGCGAAGCGGACCAGGTAAAGCGCACCGGGCCTCGGGTTGGGGACATAGTCGAGCGCCGCCTCGTCCGGGGAGGCGGGTAGGGCGCTGGCCTTGCCGAGATAAGTCGTTTCCATGGCGCGGCTCCCTAGCAGGGCGGCGGTCGGCCCGCTATCCTTGGGCCATGGACCCGCTTGTCTCGACCGAATGGCTGGCCGCGCATCTGGGCGAGCCGGACCTCCGCATCGTCGACGCCAGCTGGCACATGCCGGCATCGGGTCGCTCCGGACGCGAAGAGTATCTCGCCGCGCATATTCCCGGCGCGGTCTTCCTCGATATCGACGCTTTGTCCGACAAATCCGACCCGGCGCCGCACATGCTGCCGAGCGCGGACGAGTTCGGCGGCGCCATGGCGCGGCTCGGCATCCGCGAGGCCGACCGCGTCATTGTCTATGACAATTCGCCGATCCGCACGGCGGCGCGCGGCTGGTTCATGCTGCGCCATTTCGGCGCCCAGCAGGTCGCCATCCTCGACGGCGGCCTGCAGAAATGGACCGCCGAGAGCCGGCCGACCGAATCCGGCGAGCCGCCAGCCGGAGCTGCCGTATTCGCCGCCGAGCCACGGACCGAGATCGTCACCAAAGGCGACATCCTCGCCGGCCTCGATTTGCCCTTGCTCGACGCCCGCGGCCGCCCGCGCTTCGAGGGGACCGAAGCCGACCCGCGCCCGGGCGTTGCCGCCGGCCATATCCCCGGCGCCCGCAACCTGCCGTTCGCGGCGCTCTATAATGCGGATGGCACCTTCAAGGACCGCTCCGCCTTGCGCGCTCTGTTCGAGGAAGCGGGCATCGATCCGGCGCAACCGTTTGTCGCCAGCTGCGGCTCGGGCGTCACCGCCAACAGCCTGATCTTCGCCGCGCATCTGCTCGGCAATGATTCTGCGCGGCTCTATGACGGCAGCTGGAGCGAATATGGCGCCGACCCGGCGACGCCGAAGGCGACGGGCCCGGCCTAAAGGCTGAGGATCGCGCCCAGCTCTTCCAATCGGACGCGGATGTCGCGGGCGAGCAATTCGGCGGCGGCGGGGTGCGGCTGGCCGCCGTCGGCATGCAGTTCGGCGATGGCTTCCAGCCCGGCGGCGGAGCCGGCGACGGCGCGCGCCGAGCGGGCGTCGAAGCGGGCCTTGCGCGCCTCGCCCTCGATCACGGCGACCTGGTTCTCGTTGGCCGGCGGCGACGGTTCGATCCCGGCCATGCCCTCGACCAGGGTCAGCGCCTGGCGCAGCCCGGCCAGCCGGGCGATCGCCTCGGCATAAGGCGCCTTGAGCTGGCGGGCTTCCGAATCGGGGATGAAATGAATCATGACCCGT
>DAIPLM010000168.1:0-3947 GCA_036769205.1 Sphingomicrobium sp. | reverse complement strand
CACCGCCGCCACGGCGCTGTCGACCCCGCCGGACAGGCCGCAGATCACCTTGCCCCCATTCACGCCGACACCGACCTGGGCGCGGATTTCGGCGATCTTGGCGTCGCGGAAGCCGGCCATGCTCCAGCTGCCCGAGCAGCCGCAGATGTGCCGCGCGAAATTGGCCAGCAATTTGCCGCCGTCGGGCGTGTGAACGACCTCCGGGTGGAACATCAGCGAATAGCGTTTGGCGTCCTCGTCGGTGGCGATGGCGAACGGCGCCCCTTCCGACGTCGCCACCACCGAAAAGCCCGGCGCCAGGCTGTCGACCCGGTCGCCGTGGCTCATCCACACTTGGTGCCTATCGCCGACTTGCCAGAGCCCGTCGAACAAGGCGCTCGGCGCCACCACCTCGATGAAGGCGCGCCCGAATTCCTTCTGGTCCGAGGTGACGACCTTGCCGCCCAATTGCTGGTGCAGAGTCTGCTGGCCATAGCAGATGGCGAGCAACGGCAGGCCGCTGTCGAACAATTCTTGCGGCGCCCGCGGGCTTTCATGTTCCGTCACCGAGGCCGGACCGCCGGAGAAGATGATGCCCTTGGGGGCGAGCCGCCGGAAGGCGTCGCCGGCGGCGGTGAACGGGGCGATCTCGCAATAGACTCCGGCCTCGCGCACCCGCCGGGCGATGAGCTGGGTGACCTGGCTGCCGAAGTCGACGATGAGGATGGTTTCGCTGGGCTGGACGGTCATGGCGGGCGGATAACCAATCTGGCGGCGCTGTAAAGTTAAGTGACTGCTTAAGTGTCTTGACAGCACCGTTCAAATCGCGATAGTTAAGTCGATGCTTAACCAACTGGGCCTCAATCATGCTTTCGCGGCATTGTCCGACCCGACCCGGCGGACAATGCTGGCGCGGCTGAGCCGGGGTCCGGCGTCGGTGTCGGACCTGGCGCGGCCGATCGCCATGAGCCTGCCGGCGGTGCTGCAGCATTTGCAGGCGCTGGAAGCCAGCGGGCTGGTTCGGTCCGACAAGCATGGCCGGGTGCGGACCGTCCGGCTGGAGCCCGGCGTGCTGACTCAGGCAGAGCAATGGCTGGTCGAAACCCGCAGTGAATGGGAATCCCACGCCGACCGCTTGGAGCAACATCTGGAGATGATGAAGAAGGAGGAGGACTAACGATGGCGAACGACCTGGACCTGGTGCTCGAACGCACGCTCGACGCCCCGATCGATCTCGTGTGGAAGGCTTACACCGACCCCGAGCACCTCAAGCAATGGTTCGCGCCCCGGCCCTATGAGATCACCGAATGCGAGCTCGACCTTCGGCCCGGCGGCATCTTCCGCATCCGCATGATCGGCCCGGACGGGTTCGACACCGGCCACGGCAACGCCGGTTGCGTGCTCGAGGTCGTCGAGGGCCGAAAGCTCGTCTGGACCAGCGCCCTCGGCCCCGGCTTTCGGCCGGCCGAGATGGGTGAAGGCTGCGAATCCTTCCCGATGACGGCGATCGTCGCCTTCGCCGACGCCGGTGATGCCAAGACCGCCTACAAGGCGGTGGCATTGCACAAGGACGCGGCCGACCGCGATCGGCATGCGGCGATGGGCTTTGACGACGGCTGGGGCACGGTCGCCGGCCAGCTCGCGGATTATGCCAGGGGCCTGAGCGTCGACGCCTAGCGACCGCCGCACACAAACATGATGCGCCGGAATCTCGCGATTCCAGCGCATCGTTGATTTCCCCGGTTGAGCGCGGCTTAGTCCTTGCCTGCCCTCGTCGCCCGGCGTGATTCCCGCCGCTCCAGGATCTGCTGGCGAGCGCTCTCCCGTTGCTCGGAACGAGCCTGCTGGCGCTCGGCCTGGACTTGGCGCCGCTCGATCTGGGCGGCGCGGCGGGCTTCGGCGATCTGGCGGACCGATTTCTGGTCGGCCTGGCCGCTGGCGGTGGCGCCGACGCTTACCGGCGCGGCGACCCTGCCCTGCTTGCTGAAGCCGCTCCAATTTTCCTTGACCGCGGCGGTCGCCGAGGCGCCGTTGGCCTGGCGAGCCTTGGCGAGGAGGTTGGCCCAATAGCCCTTCTGCTTGTCGGTGATCGGCCGCGGGTGGCCGTCGGGATCGTAAACCCAATAGCCCGAGCCCGGATAATAGAAGCCGTCGTACCAGCCGTAATAAGGGTAGCCGCCGTAATAACCGCCATAGGGACTGCCATAGCCATAGCCGTAATCGCCATAACCGTAGCCGCCATAGCCGCTGCTGACGCCGACGCCGATGCCGCCATAGGGGCCCATATTGGTGCAGCCGGCGAGCGCGGCCGATGCGGCGAGCGCGACCAGCGCGGTTCGAATGCGGGGGGTAAGCACTGGCGATTCTCCTTCAGGATTCGCGAATTGGATTGCCATTCAATACGCCTAAGCGATTGAACCGCGAATGAATTTTGGTGTCCACGCGATTTGGGCCGGAGCTTGCTGAAGCCCCGGCCCAAGCCGTTTCCCGCAACCGCTCCGCCTAGTAGCGGCGATAGCCGTAATTGCGGTTGCGCTTGGCGTCGATGTCGGTGATCCGGCCATAGCGGTCGATGGTGCAGTCGAACTGCGCATCGCCCATCGCATAGCCGCCGCCGTAGCCGCCGTACGCGCCGCCGCCGTAGCCGGGGCCACCGTAGCCGTAGGGGTTGGGACCGCCATAGCCGTAGCCGGGCCCGCCGCCATAGCCGCCATAAGGCTGGCCGCCGGTGGTGGCATAGCCATAGACCTTCAGCCCGCCGTTGGAGCGCCGCGACACCTGGGTGACGCTGGTCACGCGGGCGCCCTGGTAGCCGCCGCCGTACTGGTTGTTGTAGCCATAGCCATAACCGTACTGGCGATAGCGGCCGCCCTCATTGTCGAGGCCGCGGGTATTGATCCGATACTCGACGGCGCGGACGCATTGCTCGACCGCATAGCGTTCGTTGTTGGCATAGCTGCGGCCGCCGAGAATCTGGCCCAGGATGTCGCTGACAGGATTACCGGTGCCGGGATAGCCGCCATAGCCGCCGCCGGGGTAACCGCCATATTGCGCGGCCGCGGGGCTAGCCGCCGCCATGGCCGCGAGCCCGAGCCCGCCTGCCAGAATCATCGTAAAAGCCTTCATGGCCAAACTCCTCATCACCACACGCCCCACGGGCGCCGATGAAACGCATTTGCACGCGAGTCGCTGCATAATGGCTGAATGTAATGGAAGCGAAATGTTCAGGTTTCGCCCGCCCTGCCGAGCGCAGCGACGCCGGCGCGCACGCGCCGCCGGAGCAGCGCGAAGAGCCAGGGCCGGCCGGCCAGCCTGCGGCCAAAGGCCGACGGGACTGACGTCACGGGATTCACTCCCGTGACGGCTTTGGTCGAGTTACGAAACCCGGCCAGCCTGCGATCGGGCGGAGGCCACGTAACCCCTTTGGCACGTTGTAGGACAGAGAAACTTGCCAAACGAAAAAAGCCGCCGCTTTCGCGACGGCCCTTCCCTAGTGGTTGGCGAAGGGCTCACCCCTCGGCGAACGCCTCATCCTCCATCACCGGCCCTGAGTCCTGGCCCTTGGCCGAGACGTCGCGGTCGACGAATTCGATGATGGCGATCGGGGCGGCGTCGCTCAGGCGGATGCCGGCCTTGACGACGCGGGTATAGCCGCCGCTGCGGTCCGCATAGCGGGGCGCGATCACGTCGAACAATTTGGCGAGCTGCGCCTCGTCCATCAGCCGGGCGAAGGCCAGACGGCGATTGCTGAGCCCGCCCTTCTTGGCAAGCGTTACCAGTTTCTCGACATAGGGGCGAAGCTCCTTCGCCTTGGCGAGCGTGGTGGTGATCTGCTCATGCTTGATCAGCGCCGCCGACATGTTGCGGAACAAAGCCGCCCGGTGGCTGGAAGTGCGCTGCAGCTTACGATGGCCAACGCGATGGCGCATGGTCGTTTCCTTCGTTCGTCGGGAGCCCGTGTCAGGTAG
>DAIPLM010000167.1:0-3971 GCA_036769205.1 Sphingomicrobium sp. | reverse complement strand
AAAGTGACGCTCATCCCCACCGACGACCGGTTGGTGCCGATGGATGACGAGCGCAGCAACATCCGCGCCATCGCCAAGGCGTTCCTGCCGACCGGCGCGCGGGTAATCCCGATCGCCACCGACATCCCCGACTACAAATTGGCCGGCAACAGCGCCGACGCCCGGCTGCAGGATTTCCCCTGGCCGCCGGACCTCGCCTGGCTCGGCATGGGCGAGGATGGCCACACCGCCTCGATCTTCGCCGGACCCGATTTGCAGGACGCCCTCGACGCCCCCAAGGCCCGCCGCGCGGTCGGCGTCATGCCGGACCCGATGCCCGCCGACGCGCCGGTCGCGCGCGTTACGCTGACCCGCGCCTCGCTCCTGGCGGCGCGGACCATGCTCATCACCATCACCGGCCCCGAGAAGCGCGCATTGCTCGAAGGCGCGATCGCCGACGGCCAATCGAGCAAGCTCCCCATCGGCCGCGTGCTGGCTGAGGCGGAGCAGCCGATCGACATTCACTGGGTGGCTTAAGCGCCCGAGCGTAAGTGAGGCTTTGCGGAGCAAAGGCGAGCTTACGTCGAAGAGAGCGCGAAAGCCGGCCGACCGGCGGGCGTCAGCCCGACCGGATCGACGTCACGGATTCACTCCGTGACGGCGTGGCCTCAAAGTCTGCATTGGGTGGATAGCGGACTCTAACGCGCCACCCGCATCGGGTGCTCTGGATTACGTACAATGAAATCTTCAACGTCGCGCAGCCGATCCGGCAGCGGTTCGGCGTCAGGATGGCTTCGGTAGCTCCAAAAGCGGAAGCCTGCTTCCCAAAGTGATTGCACCTTCGCCCATTGCTCCGTGTCGGACTTCTTGGGGATTTTGAACGAACGGCCCATCTCATGGAGCGCGGAGCCACACTGCGGGCACGTCGCACCGGAGTCAGCACCCACCTTCCACGACTTGCGGCAATCGAAACAAGCATGGGCAATGAGGTAGTCAGGGCCGCGCGTCATCGAGCGAGAATGACAGTGCCGTCTAACTTCCGCAATGTGTCGAAAGCCGACATTTATGGATATGGGCCGTCACGAAGTAAATTCGTGACGTCAGTCCTGTCCGCTGCGCGGCAGGCTGGCCGGCTTTCGCCGTCTCTGCGCGCTGCTCCGGCGACGCGCTGTGCGCGCCGGCGTCGCTGCGCTCGGCGGCTCAGCATTCCTCCAATGGTTTGCCTTTGGTCTCCTTGATGAACACGAACGCCACCACCGCCGAGACCGCCGTAAAGAAGGCCGGGTACCAGAGGCTGGCGTAAATATTGCCGGTGATCGCCACCAAGGCGAAGCTGGTGACCGGCAGGAACCCGCCAACCCAGCCGGTGCCGACGTGATAGGGCACCGACATCGCCGTGTAGCGGATGCGGGTCGGGAACATCTCGACCAAAGCCGCCGCCTGCGGGCCGTAGAGGGCGGTGGCGGCGATGGCGAAGACCATCAGCCAGGCGAAGATCACCTGCAGGTTCATGGCCCTCGGGTCGGCCCCGGCGGGATAGCCCTCGGCGGCGAGCGCGGCCTTGACCTGCTTGCCGGTCGCTTCCCTCAGCGTCTTCAAACCGGCGGCGTCGAGGCCGCGGCCGGCGGGCACTTCGACCTGGGCGATGCCGACGGCGATCACCGCTTTGTCGCCGACGTAGGGCCGGTTCTTGTACGATATGCCGGTCGAGGCGAGCAGGCTCTTGGCGATATCACAGCTGGAATCGAAGCGTCGGGTGCCGATGGGATCGAACTGGACCGAGCAGGTCGCGGGGTCGGCATGGACCTCGACCGGCTTGGACTGCTGCGCCGCGACCAAAGCCGGATTGGCGGCGGCGGCGATGCCGTGGAAGCCGGGATAATAGGCCAACAGCGCCAGGAGCATGCCGCCGAGCATCACCGGCTTGCGGCCGACCCGATCCGACAGCCAGCCGAAATAGACGTAGAGCGGGGCGCTGACGACGGTCATCGCCAGCACCAGCATGTCCTTGGTCGCTTCCGGCACGCCTAACGAGCGGGTCAGGAAGACCTGGACGTAGAAGAAACTCAAATACCAGACCGCGCCTTGAGCGCACATGATGCCGAAGAAGGCGATCAGCACGCGCTTGAGGTTGGGCCACTGGGCGAAGCTCTCGCGCAGCGGCGCCTTGGTCAATTCGCCCTTGGCCTTGAGGGCGGCGAAGGCCGGGCTTTCCGACAATTTGACCCGCATCCAGACCGACACGGCGAGCAGCAGCACCGAGACCAGGAACGGCACCCGCCAGCCCCAGTCGAGGAAGGCCGGCTCGCCGACCGCGGTGCGGGTGCCGAGGATGACCAGCAGGCCGGCGATCAGGCCCAGCGAAGCGGTGACCTGGATCCAGCCGGTCAGCGCCCCGCGCCGGTGGTCCGGGGCATGTTCGGCGACATAGATGGCGGCGCCGCCATATTCGCCGCCGAGGGCAATGCCCTGGCAGATACGTAGCAGGATCAAGAGGATCGGCGAGACGATGCCGGCGCTGGCATAGGTCGGCAGCAGGCCGATGGCGAAGGTGGCGCCGCCCATCAGGCTGACGGTGGCAAGGAAGGCGCCCTTGCGGCCCAAGCGGTCGCCGATGATGCCGAAGACGATCGCGCCCAGCGGCCGGAAGGCGAAGCCGGCGGCGAACAGGCCGAGCGCCGCGATCAGCCCGGCGGTCGGGTCGAGGCCGGCGAAGAAGACTTTCTGGATGGTGGTGGCGAGGCTGCCGAAGATGAAGAAGTCGTACCATTCGAACGCCGTCCCCGCCGACGAGGCGGCGACGATCCGTTTCATCGGCCAGGGATGTTGCTTGGTCGCCATTCTGTCTCCCCCGGAGCGAGGGATAGCGCCTTATTGGCGTCCGGCAAGAAGGCTGTCGACCACGCCTGGATCGGCCAGCGTCGTGGTGTCGCCGAAGCCATCGCTGGCGCCCTCGGCGATCTTGCGGAGGATGCGGCGCATGATCTTGCCGGAGCGGGTCTTGGGCAAAGCCGGGGCGAACTGGATGCGGTCGGGGGCAGCGAGCGCCCCGATGTGCTTGCGGACTTCCTGGTTGAGCTCGGTGCGCAGTGCATCGTCGCCGTCGATGCCGGCGTTGAGGGTGACGAAGGCGTAAATGCCCTGGCCCTTGATGTCGTGGGGGATGGCGACGACCGCCGCCTCCGCCACTTGCGGGTGCTCGACCAAGGCGCTCTCGACCTCGGCCGAGCCGATGCGATGGCCGGAAACGTTGATGACGTCGTCGACCCGGCCGGTGATCCAGTAATAGTCGTCCTCGTCGCGGCGGCAGCCGTCGCCGGTGAAATAAAGGCCGGGGTAGGCGGTGAAATAGGTCTGGAAGAAGCGCTCGTCGTCGCCCCAAACGGTCCTCATCTGGCCGGGCCAGCTAGCGGCGATGCAGAGGTTGCCGCTGGCGGGACCGTCGAGGACGTTATGCTCGGCGTCGACCAGCAACGGCTCGACGCCGGGCAATGGCCGGGTCGCCGAGCCTGCCTTCATCGCCGTCGCGCCGGGGATCGGCGAGATCATGATGCCGCCGGTTTCGGTCTGCCACCAGGTGTCGACCACCGGACAGCGCTGGTCGCCGACCACCCGCCAATACCATTCCCAGCTGTCGGGGTTGATCGGCTCGCCGACCGTGCCGAGCAGGCGCAGCGACTGGCGCGAATGGCGCGTGACCCAATCGTCACCCTCACGCTCCAGCGCCCGCAAGGCGGTCGGCGCGGTGTAGAAGATGGTGACGCCCAGGCGGTCGATGGTTTCCCAGAGGCGGCCGAAGTCGGGGTAATGGGGGACGCCGTCGAACATGACGCTGGTGGCGCCGTTCATCAGCGGACCGTAGACGACGTAGGTATGACCGGTGATCCAGCCGACGTCGGCGGTGCACCAAAAGATGTCGGAAGCTTGGGGGCCAAACACCCAATCGAAGGTCGCCGCCGACCAGACGGCATAGCCGCCGGTGGTGTGGACGA
>DAIPLM010000166.1:0-3982 GCA_036769205.1 Sphingomicrobium sp. | reverse complement strand
GCGGATCGCCTCGGCATGGCCGGTGTCGCCGCCGCAAACCTGCTTGTAGGTCGGGTTCACCGTCGCGCCGCCGGTATAGCCGCTCTCGACCTTGCGGACGCCGACGACATCGAGAAACACCGCTTCGGTGCACCAGAAGCACCCGCCGGCGAGGACCGCGACCTGTTCCATCATCATCTCCTTTGGTTGGGAGATAGGTACGGCAGCGGCGGTTGGAAAGTTGTGGCCGGGAGGCGCCGCCTCAATGCGGCTTGTAGCTGGCCTTCAAGGCGGCCAGTTCGAGGCGCTTCCCGATCCATTCGGCGAGCTCTTCGAACTTCAGCGGCTTGTCGAACACGACGCCGGCCTTGCGGTCGGCGAACCAGCGCACCTCGCCCTTGATCGGGCGCAGGCTCTCGACGACGACGACGACCTGCTTGCCAAGGCAATATTCCTCGATCGGCTCGACCTTCATACCGCCCAGCGAAATGTCGTGGATGTCGCAATTGTAATAGGTTTTGCCGATCTTGAGGCTGGCCTTGCACTGCACCTCGAGCCGCGGTGGGCGCGGGCGGAAACCGTGGCGCGGTTTGCGGCCGGCGAGCAACTCGCCAAGGTCGATGTCCTGGTCGAACTTGAAGCCGGCGGTGCCGTCACGGGTCCAGACCACGGTCGAGGGGATCTTCTGCGAGGAAAATTCGATCTCGACGGCGGCGCCGACGGTCACCGGGCGGCCGATCTCGGCCATCAGCCCGCCCGCCGACACATTGCGCGCCCGCATCAGCTGCTCACCGTCGGGTGCGACCAATTTGACGATGCACAGAGTCGGCAGGATGCGCTCGCCGTCCCGCCGCTCGGTCGGCCGCGGCACGGCGGTGCTGAGCGAGAATATCGTCGATTCGAACGCCGCGTCGTCCTGCCCGGCCGCGTGCGCCGGCTTGCGGCGGATCAAAGTCCCGAACATGCCTCTACTCCGCGTTTCAGAGCGCTTTCAACGCGCCCGAATAAAGCAAAGTGGGTTAAGAAGGCGTTTCCGAAATGCGGAATTGCGTTTCGACGGCACCCGCGACTCGCTCGACCAGCGCCTCGTCGATCGGCCGGCCGACGATCAGCAAGCGGAAGTAGAGCGGCCCGTCGGCGCTCGCGAACAAGGTCTCGCGATCGACGTCGGCCGGCAGCTCGCCGCGCGCGATCGCCGCCGCCACCAGCGGCTCCTGCTGGGCA
The DNA here is from genome assembly GCA_036769205.1 of Sphingomicrobium sp. Classification (GTDB taxonomy): domain Bacteria; phylum Pseudomonadota; class Alphaproteobacteria; order Sphingomonadales; family Sphingomonadaceae; genus Sphingomicrobium. The sequence goes on along the minus strand of DAIPLM010000166.1, from coordinate 2,779 downwards.
AGGCGGAATTTCCAGAAATCGCCGGCGGTCACCTCGGCGTCGGGATCGAGCCGGGCGACGGCGCCGGCAGCGACCATCGCCATGCCGATCGGGGAATTGAGCGCTTGCGCGACTTTATGCAGATGCGCGCGCAAATCGGCGGCGAAGCTGGCGCCCGGGGCGACGTCGAGCGCGGCGGCGTAGCGGCCCGACCAGGCTTCAACCAGCATCGCCCAGCGGCTCGGATAGCGGCGGTAGAGAGTTGAGCGCTCGACCCCTGCCCTGACCGCGACATTCTGGAAGGTACAGGCCCCATGGCCGGCTTCGGCGAGCAATCCCAGGGTAGCGTCGTGGATCCGGCGGGTGACATCCGCCGTGCGGCCGCCGCGACGTGGCCGCGCAGGCATGGTTAACGAACGGCTTGACTCCATAATGGTCAATCCTTAACGCGACATTTGTAGCCTTAGCAATGGCAACGCATGCTGTCGACCTCTTTCCCCTTTGGAGTCGACACGGAATCGGCCCGCCTGCATTCATGCAGCGGGCCGATTCCATTTACCTCGGCAAGGGGCGGTCCCCGTCGCATCATCCGGGCCGAACAGGAAGCTGAGTTGAGACGGGATGCAAATGCGGCGCGTGAGACAAATTCCGGACTCGGCGCGTTTGACCTCGGCTCGGAAAAGTGCGCAGGCTCAACGCAGGGCGCGCTGGACGGGAGAGCAGGCGCAATGACGCGGCCTCGGCTGCTGTTGATCGACGACGAGCCGGCGCTTGCGTCGTTTCTCGCCAATGCGGCGGCGATGAGCGGCTTCGAGCCGGTCGTCACCAGCGACGACGGCCTGTTCCGCGAGCAATTCGCCGCTGAGCCGCCGGGCATGGTCGTCCTCGACCTCGGCATGCCGGGCATGGACGGCGTCGAACTGCTGCGCTTCCTCAGCAACGCAAGCTTCGCTGGGCCTGTGCTGATCATCAGCGGGTTCGACCGCCGGGTGCTGGAAAGCGCCTTCCGGCTCGGCGAGGCGCTCGGCCTCACCATGGTCGGTCCGCTCGAAAAACCGGTGCGCCTCGAGGCGCTCGAAGCGGTCCTTAGCGAGCACCGGCCGGCCCCGGCACCATGATCGGGCCGGCCGAGCTCGGTCTGCTTGACGGCTTCGAGCGGGCATTGATCAACAACCGGCTGCGCATGGTCTACCAGCCCAAGGTGTCGCTGGCCGACGGCAAGCTGCAGCGGGTCGAGGCGCTGGTGCGATGGGACGACCCGGTGTTCGGCGCCGTCGCCCCATCCCGCTTCGTGCCCTTGGCCGAGCGCCACGGTCTGATCGACCCGCTGACCCAGTGGGGCCTGAGGACGACTCTCCGCCAGTGGCTGAAATGGTGCGACCAGGGCCGCGACACCCATATTGCCTTCAACATCTCCGCCTTGTCGCTCGAGCATCTCGACTTCCCCGATTTGGTCGAGCGCATGTGCCGGGCGCTGGAGGTGCCGGCCGACCGGCTGGTGCTGGAGCTGACCGAGGGCGCCACCCAGCCCCTGGTCAAGTTGATGGACACGCTGACCCGGTTCCGGATCAAGGGCATAGGCCTCGCGCTTGACGATTTCGGCACCGGTTTCTCGTCGATGATGCAGCTTCGCCAATTGCCCTTCACCGAGGTCAAGATCGACCGCTTCTTCGTCCGCGACATGACCACCGCCAACGATTCGCTGCTGATCGTCAAGGCAACCATCGACCTCGCCCACGGCCTCGGCATGATCGCCACGGCGGAAGGCATCGAGACCGAGGACCAGGCGCGGGCCTTGCGCGACCTCGGCTGCGACGTCGGCCAGGGCTATTGGATCGCGAGGCCGCTGGAGCCCGACGCGCTCGACGCATGGGAAGCGGACTTCGCCGATCGCTGGGCCAAGATCGCGGTCGACCGGCAGCCCGAGCGCCGACCGCCCAAGCGGGCCAGGGGATGACCAGCTAAAGCTCGAAGCGGACGCCTTGCGCCAAGGGCAAATCGTCGCCGTAATTGATCGTGTTGGTGGAGCGCCGCATGTAGGCTCTCCAGCTGTCCGAACCGCTTTCGCGGCCGCCGCCGGTTTCCTTCTCGCCGCCGAAGGCGCCGCCGATCTCGGCCCCCGACGGCCCCAAATTGACATTGGCGATGCCGCAATCCGACCCCGCCGCCGACAGGAACAGCTCGGCTTCCTTCAAATCGTTGGTGAATATTGACGAGGACAGGCCTTGGACTACCCTATTGTTGAGCGCGAGCGCCTCGCTCAGCTGCGCATAGCGCAGGACATACAGGATCGGCGCGAACGTCTCCTGAAGGACGACGCCCTCCTGCGCCGCGACTTCGACGATCGCCGGGCGGACATAGACGCCGCCGGCGACGGCCTCGACGCGCTCCGCCGCGCCCTCGAGCGCGCTCTGCATGCCTTCGAACGCGGCCTCGTCGATCAGCGGCCCGACCAAAGTGCCGGGCTCGCGCGGGTCGCCGATAGGAATGCGGGCGAATAGATCGCGCAGGCGCGCCACCAGCGCGTCGGCGATGCTGTCGTGGACGATCAGCCGCCGCAGTGACGTGCAGCGCTGGCCAGCCGTCCCCGCCGCCGCGAACAGGATGGCGCGCTCGGCCAGCGCGAGGTCGGCCGATGGCGCGACGATCATCGCATTATTGCCGCCAAGCTCGAGCAAGGAGCGGCCGAAGCGCTGGGCGACGCGCGGGCCGACGGCGCGGCCCATCGCGGTCGACCCGGTCGCCGACAGCAAGGCGACGCGCGGGTCGTCGACCAAAGCCTCGCCGACCTCGCGGCCGC
>DAIPLM010000014.1:0-14148 GCA_036769205.1 Sphingomicrobium sp. | reverse complement strand
GGGTTTTGCCGTGCGGCGGCGGCCTGGTCAGCAAATCGAGCGAGGGCAGGACGTAATCGTCGCCCAATGCCAGGCTGGCCTGCGATGGCGGGCGCTTGCGGCCATCGCCCCGGCGCAAGGCCGGCGCCACCGGCCGCGCCGGCTCGGCGACGGCGACCGTCGGGCGCGGTCGCGGCGGGGCCGCGCCAGCGTCGCGGGCGTCGCGCTCCTCGACCGTCTTGCGCGGCGGCCGGACCGGGCGCTCGGGGTCGCGGTGGAACAATGCCGCGATCCAGCCCTTCTCCTCGTCGCGCAAGCCCAAGGCGAACCAGGCCAGCAGCAGCCCGCCGACGGCGAACAAGGCCATCAAGGCCATCCGCAGCGGCCCCTGGATGTTAGCGTCGCCGATCATGCCGATGCCGGCGTCGACGCCGTGGGCGCCGCCGAGGCCGAGCGCTCCGCCCCAGCCGGCCGGAAGGCCCGAAACCGCGGTGCCGCGGACCATCGCCAGGGCAATCCCGGCAAGCAGGATGCCGAGCGCCGAGACCAGCAGCGAGCGGGCGAGCCGGCCAGCGGGCTCGCCGCGCATCATCCTGAGGCCCGCCACCGCCAGCACCGGCAGGAACAACAGCGCGGCCGGGCCGAACAACATCAGCAGCAAGTCGCTCGAATAAGCGCCGAAAGAGCCGACCCAATTGACCGGCGGGCCGCCGGCGGCGGTCGAGAAGCTGGGATCGACGGCGTCGTGGGTGGCGAGCGCGACGCCCAGCGCCAGGCTCGCCGCCACCAGCAGGGTGCCGATGGAGCGCACCGCCAGCAGGCGCACGGAATCATGGAGCTTTTCTCTCCAGTCGGGTCCCAGGTCCCGCTTGCGGGCCCGCTCGGCGGCGGTCGCCATTGTCTTCCCCCGGTCAGTGCCTGGCATGTAATGCGCTCTCGTCGACTCGGCGGTCAAGCCGATGCGCTCTCGCCACCGCCACGTTTCGCGGCTAACCGCGGCTTCCATGACACGGTCGGATGTCATCATATTGGGCGGCGGCCTGATCGGCCTGGCGCTGGCGGCGGCGCTGGACGCGAGCGGGCTGAGCTGCGTCGTCGTCGATCCGGTCGATCCGGAAAGCTGGCGCGACGCCAAGTTCGACGGCCGCACCAGCGCCGTCTCTTCCTCGTCGCGGCGGATGCTCGACACTATCGGCGTCGGCGCCTTGTTCCCCGAGCCGGGCTGCCCGATCCGCACCATCCGCGTCGCCGACGGACTCAAGCCCGGCATCCTCGCCTTCGAGGCGCCGCCAGGCGACGACGAGCCCTTGGGCTGGATGCACGAGAACCGGCATTTGCGCGAGGCGCTGCGGGCGCGGGCGGAGGCCGGCGCCAATATCGACCTCCGCTGGAAATCACGCGCCGCCGATATCGAGCGCGGCGAACACGATGTCATGGTTCGGCTCGAGGATGGCAGCGAGCTCAGCGCGCCACTGCTGGCGGTGGCCGAGGGCCGCAATTCGCCAAGCCGGGAGGCGGCGGGGATCCGCCTCGCCCGCTGGCAATATGACCATGCGGCGATCGTCTCGACTTTGCGCCACGAGCGGCCACACGACCATATCGCCTGGGAAATCTTCTATCCGACCGGCCCGTTCGCCCTGCTGCCGATGACTGACGATGCTGGCGGCCACCGCTCGGCGATCGTCTGGTCGGTGCAGCGCGACGACGCAGCCGGTTTCCTGGCGCTGAGTGACGCCCAGTTCGCCGCCGAGGCCGAAGCGGCGATGGGCGGGTTCCTCGGCAAGATCGAACTGCTCACCCCCCGTTCGACCTATCCGCTCGGCTTCCACCATGCGGCGCGGATCACCGATCGTCGCCTGGCTTTGGTCGGCGATAGCGCCCACGCCATCCACCCGATCGCCGGCCAGGGGCTGAACCTCGGGTTCCGCGACGCGGCGGCGCTGGCGCAGGTGCTGGTCGAAGGCGCTCGGCTCGGGCTCGACCTTGGCGACCGCCAATTGCTCGATCGTTACCAGGCCTGGCGCAGCCTTGACACGTTGATGGTGGCGGCGGCGACCGACGGCCTGACCCGGCTCTATGGGGTGCCCGGCAAGTTGCCCTCGGCGGTACGGCGCTTCGGCATGGCGCTGACGGCGCGGATCGGGCCGCTGAAGGACCGGCTGATGAACGAGGCGCGGGGAACGAGCGGCGATTTGCCACTGCTGCTGCGGGGATTGCCGATTTGATCAGCTCCTCCCTGTCGCGCAGCGATGGGGAGGTGGCAGCGCAAAGCGCTGACGGAGGGATCCCTCCACCACCGGCTTCGCCGGCGGTCCCCCTCCCCACGAGCTTGGCTCGCAGGGAGGAAATTCACTGAAGCGTCTGCCCCATGTCCGCCCCGCCCGGCGCCAGGCGCTGGAACTGCATGAGCTGGACGACCAGGTCGGCGCGGCCGGCCAGGCTTTCCTCCTCGAGCAGCGCCTGCTTGGCGCCGATGTCGAACGGCGCCACCTGGGCGATGGCGTTGACCAGCATTTCGTCGTCGAGGCGGCTGACCGCTTCCCAGTCGACCGCCAGGCCCAGGGCATCGCCGAACCGCCGCGCTTCGCGCTCGACGTCGGCGCGCTGGGCGATCGACAAAGGCGGCGGCTCCTCGTCGTCGAACGCGGCGAGGTCGATATCGGCCTGGCGGTAGGGCGTACCGGCGTCCGCCTCGGCGATCAGCCGGAAGCGGTTGGAGCCCAGTAGCATGATGTTGTAACGGCCGTCCTCCAGTTCCTCGACGCCGACCAGCTCGCCGACGCAACCGACCTGGTAGAGACGGGGCGAATCGCCTTCGTCCAGCGGCTGGATCATGGCGATCCGGCCCGGCCCGGCCAGCGCGTCCTCGACCATCGCCCGATAGCGCTCCTCGAAGATGTGCAGCGGCAGTTGCGCGCGCGGGAACAGGATCGCCCCGCCGAGCGGGAAGATCGGCACCCGCGCCGGCTTCGCATCCATCATGTGAACAGCACCGCCGACAGCTTGCGCCGCTGTGCCCGGCCCCAGGGGTCTTCGAGCCCGCTGGCTTCGAGCAACTGCAGGAAGCGGGCGCGCGCCGCGCCCTCGTTCCACTCGCGATCGCGGGCGATGATCTCGAGCAGCGCATCGGCGGCGGCGTCGCGGTCGCCGGCGGCCATGCGGGCATTAGCAATGGCGAAACGGGCCTCATGGTCGTCGGGGTTGGCCGCGACCCGTGCTTCCTCGGCGGTCACGTCGGCGACCGGCGCGGCGGCGACCTCGAGCGCCGCTTGGGCGCGGCTGATCGCCGGGTCCTTCGCCAGTTCGGCCGGCAGCGAGTCGAGCAAGGCGCGCGCTTCGTCGGCGCGGTCATCAGCGATGAGCGCACGGACCAGCCCGCCGGCCGCATTCGGATCATCGGGCGCCAGCTCGCGGACCTGGGTGAAGATGCTGGCCGCCCGCGCCCCATCGCCATCGCCGAGCACTTGCTCGCCGAGCGCCAGGGCAGGCTCGATCTGTTCCTTCAAGTCCTGCGCTTCGCTACCGGCCGGCAGTTGCGCCAGGATCTGGTCGAGCGCGCTCTTCAGCTGACCCTCGGTGCGGTAAGCGGTGAGGTCGGCGATCGGCTGGCCCTGGAACATGGCATAGACGGTCGGCACCGACTGGATGCGGAATTGGGCGGCGATCAATTTGTCCTGGTCGACGTCGATCCGCGCCAGCGTCACGCCTTTAGCGGCATAATCGCCGGCGACCTTGTCGAGGATCGGCGACAATTGCTTGCACGGCCCGCACCAGGTCGCGGTGAACTGGAGGATGACCAGCCCCGCCATCGACGGGGTGATGACGTCGCGCTCGAAGCGGGCGATCGCCTCGCGTTCCGCCTCGCTCATGCCCAGGGTTGCCAAGCTACTCACTCTCCGCCGGGGTGGAACCCGCCCTATGTGCGCTCGCTTAGGGCTTGTCGAGGCTGGAAAAAGGCGGGGCTTGCCCCTCTATGGGGCGGATGCTAATCGCCCGCTCCACCCACCGGGAGCCCTCCCGGATTCGGCGCCGAGCGGGCGTAGCTCAGGGGTAGAGCACAACCTTGCCAAGGTTGGGGTCGAGGGTTCGAATCCCTTCGCCCGCTCCAGACTTTCTTCCAGCCTCAAAAGTTAGCCCGGCCTCGCCTCAGCGGCGGGTCGCCCGCAGCGTCGCCACTTCGGCCGGGCTGAGCTTGCGCATGTCGTAGAGCGGGCAATAAGCGGCGCCGAGCGCCTCGGGCACGTAAATCTCGGCGTCGTAGCCCGAGCAGATGAAGCTCCCGGAGCGCGAGCGCAGGGCGATCCGATTCTCCCAGTCGAGCCGGTCGGCGCAGTGGGCCTGGGTCCGGAACTGGTAATAATCGCGGCTGTTGGTGTTGATGATCACCGTGTCGCCGGCGCCGCGGCGATAGCCGGTGATATTGGCCGTGTAGAAGCATTGGCGGGCGCCGTAAGCGGCCGCGGTCGCTCCTGGCGGCGGCGGGCCGTAGGCGTTGCAGGCGGCGAGCGTGGCGGCCGCCGCGGCGAGCGAGCCGGCAAGTTGGAAGCGCATGGCCTGTCCTCTCTCAATCGGGATGTTGTTCGCTTGGCGTAACGCTTTGGGTGGGCGCCGGTTGCCGGCCCCAAGTCAGTCCGCGCGCTCGCGATACCATTTGGTGAGGATGTATTTGGTGCCCTTGCGAACTTTCATCCCCTGATGGAGCGTCGCCGGGTTGGGCCGGCCGTCGGGGAGCAGATTGTTCCACGCCAGCAGCTTGCCGGCTTCCGGCTGGACGATCTTGCCGATCGCCTTGAAGCGGGTGGCGCCGCCCTCCTCGGGCTGGTTGAGATAGATCATCGCCGTCCAACTACGGTTGCCGCGTGTCGCGCAGTGTCGGTAGAAATCGGCGCCGGTTGGCTCGAACGTGTCGGTGTGGGGCTTGAACTCCTGGCCGGGGGCGTAGCGCTGGCCCTGGAGCGGCTCGCCGAGCGCGAGCGGCAGGCCGAGCAGATTGCTGATCGCCTCGTCGACGCTGGCGACGATCGCATCATGACCGCCAAGGTCGCACGTCTCACTGGTGCGGAAGGCGGCGACGCCGATGTCGTCGGCGATCTGGCTCGGCCGCCGCTCGGCGTCGATCCGCGCGATCAGCTGCCGGCACTGCTCGGGAGCGAGGAAATGGCGGAGGATGAATAGCTCGAGGCCCGGCGCTGGCACCCGCTGCACGCCGGACGTGGCGCGCAGCCGATCGCCGGGGCCGGGAGGGTCAGAGGGTATAGGCGGCGCCCCGGCTCGCATGCTGGTCGATGACCGCGCGGACGACATTGTTCATCAGCGTCATCCGCGTCGGCAGAGGCGTCGAGGTGCGCTTGATCATCACCGCCACGGCATAGCTGCGACCGTCGGGCGCGGTCAAAATGCCGATGTCGTTATAGCCGGCCTGGACCTTGCCCAGCACTTGGCCGGTGCCGGTCTTGTGGGACAGCGACCAGCCGGGGCGCAGGCCGCCCTTCAGCCGGTTGGCGCCGGTCTTGGTGTTGCCCATGATCGACAGCAATCGCGCGGTCGAGGCGGGCGACAGCAATTCGCCACGCTTGAGCCGGGCAAGGGCGGAGACGATCGCGTTCGGCTCGGCGCCGTCATAGGGGTCCTCGACATAGCGGTCGAAGGCGGCCTTGCGGATGCGCTGCGGCAAAGCGTTGCGCGCTTTGTAGAAGGCGTCGCCGATCGAATAATTCTGGCTCCATATGAGGCCGGCGATCTTCGACTGAAGCGCCCGCTCGCCATCGAAAAAGCGCACGCCTTTGATGTCGTGGCGGGCGATGAAGGCGCGCACCGCGTCCGGCCCGCCGACGGAGCGCATCAATTTGTCGTTGGCGGTGTTGTCGCTGGTGGTGATCGCCTTGAACATCAGCTCGCCGAGCGTGGTGGTCAGGCCGCCGCCGAGAATCTGCGCGGCGATCGGTTGGTGGAACAGGGTCAGATCGTTGCGGCCAAGGCTGACCTTGTCGTCGAGCGACACGCGCCCCGCGTCGACCGCCTCCAGCGCCGTCAGCGCCACCCAGAATTTGGAGACGCTTTGCTGCGGGTAAAGCTCGTCGGCTTTCCAGCCGGCGCGCCAGCCGTCGTCGATCGACTGGACGGCGATGCCGACGCGGCCGTCGAACCCGGCGCCAAGCTCGCGGAGGCGTTGGCTGAGCGCAGCCGGCGCTTGGGGGCGGACGGTCGGGGCGGCGCGGGCCGGCGCCGGTTTGGTGGCAACCGGCCGGGCGAGGGCGGGCACTGACAAGGCAGCGGCGCCCGGCGCCAGGCAAAGCAGGATGGCCGCCGATTTCAAGCCGACTGACGTCATGGACAGGTCCAAAATTGGCCCATTTTGTGATGGTTCAATTTTTGACCTCCCCGAACGCATGATTACAGGCACTTATTCATGGCACAGCCAAGCTGAACGGAAGCTTCCTGCGATGAATCGAGTCGCTGGAGCGGCGGGCCGAGCCTAGCGGCCGCCGGAGAGCAAGGCGGCGCTTTCCACTTCATCGAGCGCGTGGTGGGCGACCACATAGCGACGCGCCTTGGCGATCCAGTCGCCGGCGCGGCCGGCGCCGGGTAGTCGCATCGTCTCGGCCAGGGCGGCGTCGACATGACCGGTCTGGAGCTCGGCCATCGCCCGTTCGAACCGCGCTTGCGGCTTGCCCGACGGCGTATTGGCGCGCCGAATGGCGACCAAGGACGCCATCTCGCGGCGGAAGCCGGCCCATAGGCTCTCGTCGGGGGCGCCGCGGCGAAGCACCGGGGCGAGCGCCTCATAATCGGCGATCAACTGGTCGAGCGTGACCGGATCGCGCGAGGCGGTGATGATTGCCGCCACCGCCCGCGGGTTCTGGCTACCGAAGCGGTCGGCCAGCAAGGTTTCGAGATAGCCCAATGGCACGCCGCGGTCGATCGCCCGGCGGCTGGCGAAAGTGACGAGCAGCGCGTCGGCGCGCCCGGCTGCGCCCGCCGTCTGGCGCGTAGCATTTTCGACCATCCGCAGCCGTGCCTCGAGCTCGGCGACTTTGGCGGCGTTGCCGCCATCGGCTGCCGGGGAAGCGGCGATCGGCTGCGGCACCGTGCGCAAGGCGATGGGTTGCGCCGCCGGCGGCGCAACGCCGAGGAAGCGCGCCGCCGAATCCCAGTGGCTGAGCCCCCAGGTGGCGAGCGCGGCGCCAGCGACCAGCAACAGCAGGACCCAGGCGAGGGTCGCCGTCCACGGCCGGGCTCGTCGGGGCGGGGCGCTGCTCATGCGGCGGGACTTTCGCACAGGCGGGCGGCGAGGGCCAGCAGCGCCGCGTCGCTGGGCTGCGCGGCGCCGTGGATCCGCTTCCAGCCGGGTCCGCAGGCTTCGGCCGCCGCCGGGCTAATGGCGGCGATCAAGGTCCGGGAGCGGGCCGCGACCAGCTGGTCGAGCCGCCGACCAGCGCGTGGCGAATGCACCGCCACGACGCAATCGGCGAGGTCGTCGAGCCTTGGCGGCGGCTCGATCGCGCGGGCCTCGTAGACGGGAATCGTGGTGGCCGCGGCCATCCGCACATGGTCGCGTCCGGCGAGATGGAGCAGCCTTCGTCCTTCAGGCAACGGCAAATGTCGGCTGCCGCCATCGCCGACAAAAGCCAGTTCGAAGCCGGCGGCGCGGGCCAGGGCGGCGGTCGCCTCGCCGACCGCGTGGACCGGCAGCCCCTTGAGCTTGTCGAGCTCGCGGCCGCCGTGGCGGACGGCGTTGGCGCTGGTCAGTACGAGCGCATCGAACCGACCAGGGTCGGGCGCGATCCAGTCGACGGCGACGATGGTGAACAAGGGCCGGCGCCGGACCTCAAGACCCATCGCCTCGGCCCTGGCGGCGGTGCGGGTCGCGCCGGGCTCGGGGCGCAGGATAATGAGCGGCTTCACTTGGCCGTGAACAGGCGGCGAATCGATTCCGGCGCCCGCCCCAGCATCGCCCGCGCCAGATCGGCGGGGGTCGCCTCGTCGCCGAACGCGAAGTGGGCCTCGTCGACAACCTCGGCTTTGCCATCCTCGCTCAGAATCTGGGCGCGCAGATGCACCTCTCCCTTGCGTACCTCGGCCAGCGCGCCGACCGGCGAATGGCAGCTGCCGCCAAGCGCCCGGGCGAACGCCCGCTCGGCCCGGACGGCGGCCGACGTCATGTGGTCGTCGATCCGCGCCAGTTTCGACCGAGTCTCGCTGTCGTCGGCGCGGCAGTCCAGCCCGATCGCCCCCTGCCCCGGCGCCGGCAGCATGACATCGGTCGGGATCGCCTTGCCGACGCGCGGGTGGCCGAGCCGGGCAAGGCCGGCGGCGGCCAGCAACGTGGCGTCGACCTCGCCGGCTTTGAGCTTGGCGAGGCGGGTGTCGAGGTTGCCGCGAAAGGGCACGATCACCAGGTCCGGCCGGGCGTGGAGCAATTGCGCGGCCCGGCGCGGCGACGAGGTCCCGACCCGCGCGCCCCTGGCCAGGGCATCGAGCGTATCGGCGCCGATCAGCCGGTCGCGGACATCGGCGCGGGGCAGCATGGCAGCGATCGTGAGGAGTGGCGATCGATCGCTCTCGACGTCCTTCATCGAATGGACGGACGCGTCGGTCGTGCCCTTGAGCAAGGCCTGATCGAGTTCCTTGGTCCACAGCGCCTTGCCGCCGATATCGGCCAGCGGCCGGTCGGTGATCTTGTCGCCGGTGGTGGTGATGGGGACGATCTCGACGCGGCCGTCGATCCAGTGGTGCGCCGCTTCCAGGCTGCTCGCCGCCATCCGCGCCTGGGCCAGCGCCAGCGGCGAGCCTCGAGTGCCGAGCTTCAGGAAGCTGTCCATCGCCCCGCACTAGCCGAGCGCGGCCCCATGAGGCAAAGGGCTTCGCAATGCCTGTGATCCTCGGCCTTGAATCCTCGTGCGACGATAGCGCCGCGGCGCTAGTCACCGCCGACCGCCAGATCCTCGCCCAGGCGATTGTCGGCCAGGCCGAGGCGCACCGGCCGTTCGGCGGCGTCGTCCCCGAAATCGCCGCCCGCGCCCATGTCGAGATCCTGCCCGGCCTCATCCGGCAGGTGCTGGCCGAAGCCGACGTCGCCATCGGCGAGATCGACGCCATCGCCGCGACTGCCGGGCCGGGGCTGATCGGTGGAGTGATGGTGGCCTTGCTCGCCGGCAAGGGGCTGGCGCTCTCCGCGGCCAAGCCGCTGATCGCCGTCAATCATCTCGAAGGCCACGCTTTGTCGCCGCGGCTGGTCGATCCGGACCTGGCCTTTCCCTATTTGCTGCTGCTCGCCAGCGGCGGCCATTGCCAGTTGCTCGAGGTGCGCGGGGTCGGCGATTACCGGCGGCTGGCGACAACCATCGACGATGCCGCCGGCGAGGCGTTCGACAAGGCCGCCAAATTGCTCGGACTGGCTTACCCCGGCGGGCCGGCCATCGAGGAACTGGCGCGCGATGGCGACCCGCAAGGGATGCCTTTGCCCCGGCCCTTGGTCGGCAGCGGCGAGCCGCATTTCTCCTTCGCCGGCCTCAAAAGCGCGGTCCAGCGCGTCGTGGCTTCGGGCAAGCACAAGCCCGAGGACATTGCGGCAAGCTTTCAGCAGGCGATGGTCGAGTGCATGGTGGACCGTACCGCCGTGGCGCTGGCGCAATCCCACGCGCCAACCCTGGTCGTCGCCGGCGGAGTTGCCGCCAACCGCGCCCTGCGCTCGGCGCTGGCGGCGCTGGCCGAGGCCAATGGCCGCGCATTCAGCGTCCCGCCGACCTGGCTGTGCACCGACAATGCGGCGATGATCGCCTGGGCCGGAGTCGAGCGCCTTGCCGCCGGCCTCACCGACCGGCTCGACGTCCCGGCGCGGGCGCGCTGGCCGCTCGACGAGGCCGCCGAGAAAGTGCGCGGCGCGGGTGTGAAGGCATGACCATTGCCAAGCTGGCGGTGATCGGGGGCGGCGCCTGGGGCACCGCCCTCGCCCAGGTCGCGGCGGCGGGCGGGCGCGAGACCTTGCTATGGGCGTTCGAGGAGGAAGTGGTCGCAGCGGTCAACCGCATCCACGAAAACCCATTGTTCCTGAAGGGCCAGAAGCTCGACCCGGCGATCCGCGCCACCGGCAATTTTTCGGACCTGTCGGGCTGCGACGCCTGGCTGGTGGTCACTCCCGCCCAGCACATGCGCGCCGTGCTTGGCCGCTCGCCCTGCCCGAACATGCCGCTCATCCTGTGCTCGAAGGGCATCGAGGAAAGCAGCGGCAAATTGCTCCACGATGTCGCCCACGAGGTCTGCGCGACCTCGCCGGTGGCGGTGCTGTCGGGCCCGACCTTCGCCCATGAAGTGGCGGCGGGCCTGCCGACGGCGGTGACCTTAGCCTGCGAGGACAAGACGCTCGGCCAGGAATTGCGGGCGCGGATCAATTTGCCGCATTTCCGCACCTACCTCACCGACGACGTCTGCGGGGCGGAGGTCGGCGGTGCGGTCAAGAACGTGCTGGCGATCGCCTGCGGGGTCGCCGAGGGCCGCGGGCTCGGGCAGAACGCGCGGGCGGCGCTGATCGCCCGCGGCTTCGCCGAAATGACACGCTTCGGCCTGGCCATGGGCGGCCGGCGCGAGACTTTGGCCGGCCTCTCGGGGCTCGGCGACCTGGTGCTGACCTGTTCCTCGACCAGCAGCCGCAATTTCTCGCTCGGCAAGGCGATCGGCGAAGGCCGCGCCGCCGCCGAGCTGCTGGCCGATCGCCGGACGGTCGCCGAGGGCGCCCATACCGCGCCGGTCTTGCATCGCATCGCCATCGCGCGCGACATCGACATGCCGCTCGTCTCGGCGGTCGTTGAGCTGCTCGAAGGCCGGGTCGGCATCGATGAATTGCTCGAAACCATGCTCAGCCGACCGCCGGGCGACGAGGAAGATTGACCGGAGACGGCCTTCCCGCCCGCCGGGCGGCGCTGTCGCTGCTCGATGCCGTGCTGCGCCAGGGCCGCACGCTCGACTCGGCCGCACAGGGGATCAAGCTGCCGCCGAATGACGCTGGGCTCGCCATCGCCATCGCCGGCGAGACATTGCGCCGGCTGCCCGACCTCGATGCGGCGATCGATTCGGCGACCCGCCAGCGGCTGCCCGACGACAGCAAGGCGCGCATGGTGCTGCGGCTGGCGCTGGCGCAGAAAGCCGGGCTCGGCACGCCCGACCATGCGCTGGTGGCGACGGCGCTGCCGCTGGTGGCGGGCGGCCCGAGGCGGCTGGTGCACGGTGTCCTCGGCACCTTGTTGCGCCAGGGCATCACCCTGCCCGAAGCGCCGACCCTGCCGCCGCAAGTCGAGGAACGCTGGGCGCGGGCATGGGGCGAGGAGATGGTGCTGACGGCGCGCCGGAGCATCGGCCACCGGCCGCCGCTCGACCTCAGCTTCGCGCGGGACGAGGCGGCGCAGGCCTACCCGCTCGGCGTCTCACTGGCACCCCGCCAGCGGCGGATCGCGGAGGCGGGCAATGTCACCGAATTGCCGGGCTTCGCTGGCGGCGGCTGGTGGGTGCAGGACCTGGCCTCTTCGCTGCCCGCGCGCTTGATTCCCCCGGAAGCGCAAACCGTCCTCGACCTCTGCGCCGCGCCCGGCGGCAAAACCATGCAGCTCGCCGCCGCCGGGCACGCGGTCACCGCCGTCGACCGCTCGGAAAGTCGTCTGGCACGACTGAAAGAAAATCTCGCCCGCACCGAGCTGGCGGCCGACTTGGTCGCCGCCGACGCCTTGACCTGGTCGCCGCCGCAGGAGTTCGACGCCATCCTGCTCGACGCGCCCTGCTCGGCGACCGGCACTTTCCGCCGCCACCCCGAAGTCCTCTATCGGGCGCGGCCGTCGGTCATCGCCGACAGCGCCGAACTCCAGGCCCGTCTGCTCGACCGCGCCTCGGCCATGCTCAAGTCGGGCGGCGTGCTGGTCTATGCGGTTTGCTCGCTCGAACCCGCGGAAGGCGAGGAGGTGATCGCCGCTTTCCTCGATCGCGCCCCGCGATTCCACGTCGCGCCGCCGGTGGCGGGGGAGCTTCCCGACGGCGTGACGTCATCGCCGCCCGGCTGGGTCCGCGTCCTCCCCGGCATGCTGGAGCCAGCGGGCGGGCTCGACGGCTTCTTCGTCGTCCGCTTCCGCTCCTCCTAGTCGGCGCGCTTTGCCGGCATCTCGCGTCCGCCTTGCTTGATCACGGCGCCGGTAACCTTGCCGTCCTCGACCAGGAACTCGATGCGCGCATCGACGCCGATGGTGCGGAACTCGGTCTGGCTGACCGCCGCCACCGGAATCGCCTGCTGGCCGCCCAATTGCACCGTCATCGGCCCCTCCGCCGGCAAGGCGACGACCAATTTGCCCATCGGCGCATCATAAGCGCCGACGTACCGCTCGAGCGTCGACCGCGGCACGTCCGCGACCGGCAGCTCTGCCGGAATCGGGCCGCTGCGCGCCGCCAGCTCTGGTGTCACCGCGCCTTGCTGGTACATGGCGACCACGGGCGTCCCACTGGCGTCGCGCCGCAGTTCGAACCAGGTCAGGCTGTTCGGATAGAAATAGCGGCCGTCCCCGGCGGCAAAGGCTTCGAGCTCGCCGCCGCCGGTGCGCTGGGTGAACAATTTGCCATCGCGCAGGAAGACCCGCCGCTCGGCATCCTTGAGCTTGTAAAGCCCGAACCAAGGCTCGACCGCCTTGGCGTCGAGCGCTTGCCTGGCGAAGGTCGGGAACGGGTCGTCTACCGCCAGCGCCGCCAATTTGAGCATGACCATGCCGGCGTCGGTCGCCGGTGAATCGCTGTTGGTGAAGACGGCGACGAACACCTCTTCCTTGGGCAGATAGAGGCTGTCGGTCGAGAAACCGAAGATGCCGCCGCCGTGGCCGAGCGACTTGTGGCCACGCAACTCGCCGTTGCGGATGCCGAAACCATAATCGTTGGTGGTTCCATCGGGCAGGCGCGTGCGCGCGATCATTCGCGCGTAATAAGCCGGCGGGATGACCTTGCCGTGATGCAGGGCGGCGTTCCATTTGGCGAGGTCCTCGACCGATCCGATCAGCGCCCCGGCGGCGTGCGGGACGCTCATGTGAATCTTTTGCGCCGGCGCGACCTTGCCGTCGGCGTCGGTGTAGCCAGCGGCCATGTTCGGCGTTTCGTTTTCCAGCACGCCATAGCGGATGGTTTTGAGGCCCAGCGGTCGGGCGATGCGCTCCTCGACATTCTGGTACCAGGGCTTGCCGGTGACTTGCTCGATCACCGCCCCGACCAGCACATAGCCGCTGTTGTTATAGTCCCATTTCTCGCCCGGCTTCGAAGGCGATGGCAGGTCCTTGAACTGGGCGATCATCTCCTCGGTGGTGTAAGCCCGCGCCGTGTTCTTTTCGACCATCCAGCCGGGAATGTTGGTGTAGCTCTGCACCCCGACCGTATGGTTCAATAGCTGCGCCACCGTCGCGTCGGCGCCGGGTTTGGGGAAATCGGGCAGGAATTTCGACAATTTGTCGTCGAGCGACAATTTCCCCTCGGCCGCCAGCTGCAGCATGATTGCCGCCGAGAATTGCTTGGTGATCGAGCCCATGCGGAACACGGTGTCGGCGGTGATCGGGCGATTGGCGGCGATGTCGGCCAGCCCCCGCGCGCCTTCGTAAACCACTCTGCCGTCGTCGGTGACGATGACCGCCGCGCCCGGCCCGGCGGCGGGATAGGCCTGCTTCAGCAAGGCGTCCGCCTTGGCCTTGAAATCCGCTGGAATGGCCCCGGCCGGCGCCGCCATCGCCAACGCCGCCGCCGCACTCGCCAATACGCTCACCTTCATCGCTTGCCTCCCGTTGACACGGTGTATTACCCAGCTAATACGCAGGCGGTCAAGGCGGTTTCTGCGCGCTTGTCGAGCGGGCGCTTTCCCGTCTAATCGGCGCCATGGCCTTACCTCTCATCGCCCCCTCCATCCTCTCCTCCGACTTCGCCCGGCTGGGCGAGGAGGTGCGGGCGATCGACGCGGCCGGCGCCGACTGGATCCACCTCGACGTCATGGACGGCCATTTCGTGCCGAACCTGACCATCGGCCCCGGCGTCGTGAAGGCGCTCCGACCGCACACGCAAAAGCCGTTCGACGTCCATCTGATGATTGCGCCGGCCGACCCATTCCTCGAGGCTTTCGCCGAGGCCGGGGCCGACATCATCACCGTCCACCCCGAGGCCGGG
>DAIPLM010000165.1:0-4032 GCA_036769205.1 Sphingomicrobium sp. | reverse complement strand
GGACTTTGCCGATCGCCCGTCACCGCCTAGGGGCTGGGTATGACCCAGACCGTCCTCGTCACCGGCGGCGCCGGCTTCGTCGGCTCGCATGCCTGCAAGGCGCTCGCGCGCCACGGTTTCACGCCGGTCGTTTATGACAATCTCTCTCACGGCCATGAGGATTCGGTCCGCTGGGGACCGCTCGAGCGTGGCGACATCCTCGATGGCGCGCGGTTGAACGAGGTCATTACCGCCCATCGCCCGGCGGCGGTCATGCATTTCGCCGCCTTCATCGCCGTCGGCGAATCGGTCGCCGACCCCGGCAAATATTACCGCAACAATGTCGCCGGCGCGCTGAACCTGATCGAGGCCGCGCGCGATCATCGCATCGGCGCCTTCGTCTTTTCGAGCACCGCCGCCGTCTACGGCATCCCGGATCACGTGCCGATCCCGGAAAGCGCATCGAAGCAGCCGATCAATCCCTATGGCCAGTCGAAGTGGATGGTCGAGTGCATGCTTCGCGATTTCGCCGCCGCCCATGGTCTGAAATCGACCGCCTTGCGCTATTTCAACGCCGCCGGCGCCGATCCCGATTGCGAAACCGGCGAGCGCCACGATCCCGAGACTCATCTCATCCCGCTGGCGCTCGATGCCGCCGCCGGCATTGGCAAGCCGCTGACCGTCTTCGGCGAGGATTATCCGACCGCCGACGGCACCTGCATCCGCGATTATATCCATGTCGCCGATCTCGCCGAGGCGCATGTGGCGGCCTTGCGCGCGATGCTCGGCGGCGCCGACAGCAACGCCTATAACCTTGGCACCGGCAACGGCTTCACCGTCCGCCAGGTGATCGACGCGGTCGAGCGGGCGACCGGCCGTCCGGTGCCGCACGGCATCGGCCCGCGCCGCGCCGGCGATCCGGCGGCGCTGGTCGCCGATCCGTCGGCCGCCAACCGCGATCTCGGCTGGCGGCCGGTGATGAGCGACCTCAATTCGATCGTTGCAACCGCCTGGGCGTGGCACCAGAAAGTGAGCGGCTAACGACGGAGGTGTAAATGGCGGAGCCAACCATCATGACCGGCGGCTGCGCCTGCGGCCGGGTGCGGTTCGAGGCCGATGTCGCCAATGACGAGGCCTATCTGTGCCACTGCCGGATGTGCCAGCGGGCGACCGGCAGCATCTCCATCGCCTTCAAGAATCTGCCGCGAGCGAGCGTCCGCTGGTTGTCCGAGCCCGACTGGTATGCCAGCTCGCCGATCGCGGTCCGGCCTTTTTGCCGGCAGTGCGGAACGTCGCTCGGCTTCCAATATCCCGACAGCGAGAACATGGACCTGACGGTCGCTGCGTTCGACGATCCGTCGCCGTTCCGGCCGACCATGCATTTCGGGATCGAGGCGGTGCACCGGGCGTGGATCAACACCGATGGCCTTCCGGAATATCGGGTCACCGACAATCCCAAGACGGTTGAACGCTGGGAAAAGGCGACCGGGACGGTGCCCAGATAACCGCGAAAATAATTTTCAATCCATTTCAGTCGCGATATAAAGCCGCTTCCCCCGCATTGCGGTTCTGGGGGCTGACGGCCGTTGGCGTCTTGTGGTCGGTGTCCACATCAACGGGGGGCCGTCATGACCGTCGAGCAAGGCCTTGCCGCCGCGCCTACGCCCGAGCTTACGCCGGTGCCGGATGGCGGTGACGCGCGCGAACCTTATTCCGTCGTCTGGTGGGGAAGTCGGACCGCCGAGGAGCTGCGGGACATCATCAACCGCGGCTTTGCCGGCGGCCAGCAATTCCGCGCCGCGGTCGCCGAAGCGGAACGCCGGGCAAGCGAAGAAACCAGGCGCTTGCGGGCAGTCGCGGCGGCCGAGGCCCTGAGGCGAACTAAGCGCAAGCAAATCCTGTGGGGCGCTGCCATCTCCCTACTAATCATTGCCGCGCTCGGATTCTGGATCGCCGGCTAAATCGGTATTGCGCGTTGCAATGTGGCGGCGGCGGTGACATTCGGCCGCCCAGATGCAGGCAACGGGCGCCCCTGGCCAGTCCACCGACGTCGCGGTTCACCATTTCACCGCTTCCGACGGCATCCAGCTTGCCTGGCGCGAAACGGGCGAGGGGCGGCCGATCATCCTGCTTCACGGCCTGTTTTCGGATTCCGAGGTCAATTGGGTGAAGTTCGGCACCGCCGAACGCATCGCGCTCGAAGGCTTCCGGGTGATTATGCCCGACCTCCGCGCCCACGGGCTCAGCGGCAAGCCGCATTCGCCCGATCATTATCCGCAGCTGATTCTGGTCCGCGACCTTCAGGAACTGATCGCCCATTTGGGCCTAGCCGACTTCGACCTCGGCGGCTTTTCGCTGGGCGCTCGGACGACCATCGAAGCGGTGCTTGGCGGCCTCAAGCCGCGGCGCTCGGTCCTCGCCGGGACGGGATTGGACGTGCTAACTAATTGGGAGCGTCGCAGCCATTTCTACATCCAGGCGATCGACCGATTCGATTCGATTGCGCGCGGCGATCCGCACTGGCTGGCGGTGCAGTTCATGAAGACCATGAAGGTTGACCGCGAAGCCGTGCGGTTGCTGCTCGGTACCATGCGCGACCGCGAGGATCGGCACGCGCTGGTCGAGGCTTTCTCGATGTCGACCCTGGTTGTCTGCGGCGCCGCCGACGACGACAATGGCTCGGCGGTCGAGCTCGCCAACGCCTTGCCCGACGCCGCTTATGTCGAAATTCCTGGCACGCACATGACCTCGGTGACGAAACCCGAGCTTGGCGAGGCGATTGCAAACTTTGTTTCGTCGGGTTGACGACTCGACCCTGGCCGGCGCACTCGGCGGCCACGCGAAACATCGTGATTCAGGAGAGGAACCAGTGATGAAGCTTGCCGCGTCCGTATCCCTTGCCGCCTTGGCGCTGGCCGCCTGCAGCACCGTGCAGCCGGCACCGGCGCCGGTCGTCGTCGCCGCCAACGACACGCCGGGTACGACCGACGCGCCGCCGGCGCCGCAATATGCGCTGACCCCCGACGGCGCCCGCGCCTTTGTCGCCGCGGTGGAAAAGGATTTGTTCGACCTCAGCGTCATCGGCGGCCGCGCAGCCTGGATCAACGCCACCTACATCAACGACGATTCCGACGCCGTCGCCGCTTATTTCGGCACGATCGGCACCGAAAAAGGCGTCCAGTACGCAAAGGACGCGGCCCGCTATGCCGCCGTCCCCGGCCTCGACTTCGACACCGCTCGCAAGCTCAACATCCTGCGCGGAGCCCTGGTCCTCGCGGCGCCGTCGACACCCGGCGCCGCCGCCGAACTGAACAATATCACCACCCGCCTGCAATCGACCTACGGCAAGGGCCGCGCCACCCATAATGGCAAGGTCATCACCGGCGACGATGCCGAGGCGCTGATGGGGACCTTGCGCAACCCCGCCGAGCTGACCGAAATCTGGAAAAGCTGGCACGAGAATGTCGGCCGGCCGATGCGCAACGATTACACGCGCATGGTCGAGATCGCCAACGCCGGCGCCAAGGAACTTGGCTACGACGACACCGGCGCCATGTGGCGGTCGGGCTACGACATGACGCCGCAGGAATTCTCGGCGATGTACGACCGGCTGTGGGCGGAGACCAAGCCGCTTTACGACCAGCTCCATTGCTACACGCGGACCAAATTGAATCAAAAGTACGGCAATGCGGTCCAGCCGGCAACCGGCCCGATCCGCGCCGATTTGCTCGGCAATATGTGGGCGCAGGAATGGGGCAATATCTACGACATCGTCGCCCCGAAGGGCGCCGGCGACGTCGGTTATGACATCGGCGAGTTACTCGAAGCCAAGCACAAGACGCCGACCGACATGGTCAAGATCGGCGAGGGCTTCTACACCTCTTTGGGCTTCCCGGCGCTACCGGCCAGTTTCTGGCAGCGCTCGCAGATCACCAGGCCGCGCGACCGCGAGGTCGTCTGCCACGCCTCGGCATGGGACGTCGACAATAAGAACGACCTGCGCATCAAGATGTGCACCAAGGTCAATGGCGACGACTTCGTCACCATCCACCA
>DAIPLM010000164.1:0-4051 GCA_036769205.1 Sphingomicrobium sp. | reverse complement strand
TCTGCGCCTTGATGGTGATCCCGCGCTCGCGCTCGATGTCCATGTTGTCGAGCACTTGCTGGTTGCCGCTCATCTCGCGGTCGGTGAGCCCGCCGGTCGCCTGGATCAGCCGGTCGGCAAGCGTCGACTTCCCATGGTCGATATGGGCGATCACGCTGAAATTGCGGATGTTCTTCTGTTCCGTGGCCAATGTGTTCGATTTCGCTCAATTTGCGTTTGCAGCGCGCTAGCAGAGCCTTGAAGCTCTTGCGAGCTTGGCGGATAGTGGGTGCGCAACAGGGGGTGTTGGCATATGAACAAGTTCGCGTTTCTCACAGCCTCGGCGGCGCTCGTCGGGGCAGGGGCCTATGCGGCGGCGCCGGCCAAGAAGGCGGCGAGCCCGCCGCCGCCGATCGCGACCTACTGGATGGACGTTGCGACGCAGAGCGGAATGGGCATGGGCATGAGTGGCGGCGGGGCCAAGCCGGACATGAGCCAGATCATGGCGATGATGAACGGCGGCGGCGCGCCGATGCACATGCTCGACCTTAGGCTTGCGTCGAAAGAGAAGCCGGCGGCGGCGCCACAGGCCGATCATTTGATCCCGCCCGGGCTGCAGATGGGTGCGAGCCTGCCGCTGCTGACGCCGGTACGCGAGCAAGCAGCGCCGCAGGCGCCAGGCATGCCGACACAGTTCCAGCGGCCCAAGGGACGGATGCTGATTTACTGGGGCTGCGGCGAGCACGCCGGCGCTGGCCAGCCGACGGTGATCGATTTCTCCAAGATGGAGCCGGGCAAGGTGCCCCCAGGCATGGCGGCGATGGCGAGCATGGCGCACGTCCAGGCGGGCCCGCATAGCGCCCCCGGCTTCGGCCGCTGGCCCAATGAGAAGGACAGCCGCCAGGTGCCGGTGAGCGGGTCGCTGCTTGGCGGCCACAAGGTCGAGGCCAATTATGCGCCGCCGATCGCGTTCAACCTCGGCGCCGGACAGGATTTCATGCCGGGGCTCGGCCTGCACGAGGCGGGCGCGCTGCCGTCAGGCGCCTCGCGCCTCGCGTGGCAGCCGGCGTCGAACGCGACTGGCTATGCGCTTGCGATGTTCGGGGCCAACGGCGACGGCGACGTCGTCATGTGGAGCTCGGCGAAATCGGCGCAGATGCCGGCGATGGATTATCTCGCGCCGAGCGAAGTAAGGCGGCTGGTCGCGTCCGGTGCGGCGCTGCCACCGTCGGCGAGCGAATGCGTCCTACCGACCGAAGTCGCCGCCGCATCTCCGACCGGCATGGTGATGATGATCGGCTACGGCCCGGAAGCCGATTTCACCGACAATCCGAAGGCGCCGAAATGGGCGACGAAGGTGCGCTACAAGACGACTGCATCGCTGATGCGCGGGCTCGGCGGGATGGGCGGATATGCCGGCAACGAGGCCGCGCAGCGGCCGCAGCAGGCCGAGCCGCAGCAACAGCAGCAGAAAAAGAAGCGAAGGGGTCTCGGGCTCGGCGACCTCCTCGGCGTTGTCCCGCACTAGCCTCCGGACTTAGCCGAGGAGAGTAGCTCCGAGGCCGGCAAGGGCGACGCCGCCGAGGAGCAGTGCCACGCGGCGGCGCAGCCCGCGCCGCCAGCGGTCGTATGCGGGAATGTCGATGTAATAGCGGTCGGGCGCCGTCTCGACGATCACGCCGCGCCGGACGAGCCGCGCCAGCATGCGGCGTTGAAATGGCCGGTCGGGAACGAAGTGCACCGCGTCCTTAGCGCTTACCGCGTTGTTGCTCATCAGGTGCGAGGTCACTTTCCTCATCGCGACGGCGACTGCTGCGGTTGCCACTCTTTCCTCCTAAATTCGTCCGTAGGCGCTGCAGCTTGCCGCAGCGATGCTCAGGCCGCTGCTGCCGCCGCGCCCTTACGGGACTGGCCGAAAATCGAATAGAGAAGTGCAATCGCGGCCACCAGTGCAAAGCCTTCGAGGCTGTGCAGCGGGTCATCGTAGATCAGGGCTGCGAGCAAGGCCGAGTTGACGCCGATCGCGAGAACAGCGGGGATCGGGAAGAGCGGCATACGGAAGGGGCGTGCCAGGTCCGGCTGTTTGCGCCTGAGTTGGATCGCGGCGGCGTTCACCACGATGAACATCGAGACGGTGAGCGCCACGCTGGTCGCGACGAGGGCCTCGTATGTGCCGGTCGCGGCAAAGGCGCCCGAGAGCAGCACGCTTGTCGTGAGCGCCGGGCGCGGCGTGCCGCTCGCCGCGACATGGGTGAGCTTCGCCGGCAGGAGCTGCTGCCGAGCCAATGCGAAGGACAAGCGCGCCGATTTCATGGTCATCAGGTTGGTGATCGCCGCAACCGAAAGCACTCCGAACACGGTGAGCGCGATCTCGCCATTGCTGCCGAGCACGACACGCGCCGCATCGGCAGCTGCCAGGTTCGATGTGGCCATTTGCGCTGGCGCAAGGACATGGAGCAAAGCCGCGTTTACGAGGACATAGAGCACCGCCACGCCGGCGATGCCGATGGCCATCGACCGCGGCAGCGTCCTTTCGGGGTTCTGGAGCTCTTCGCAGAAATAGACCGCGTCCTGCCAGCCGTTGTATGTGCTCAGGATGACGCGCATCGCGGCGGCAATGGCCGCGATTCCAACGACAGTGCCCGCCGGCCCGACCTGTGGACCCGCGGCGCTGCTTCCCGGATGACCGAAAAGCAGCACGACAAACCCGAGCAGCACCACGCCTTTGATCGCGGAAAAGAGGATCTGGCTCGCTCCCGAGATCCGCGTTCCGGTCCAGTTCACGATCCAGAACAGGGCAAGGACGAGAACCGCGATGACCGGAGTGCCGACGTTCGGCCACACTCCCAAGCGGTGGAGAAACTCGGCGACGACCGTGGCAAGATACGCGTTCGCGATGATCAGGACGAGCCAGCCGGCCCAGCCGACCGCCAGCCCCGCCCCGCTTCCGAACGCGCGCCTGGCGAAATCGTAAGGCCCGCCGGCGCAGGGGATGGCCGTCCCGAGTTCGACATAAGCGAGCGCGTTTAGCCCGGCGACCAGCGCGCCTGCGACCCAGAGAGCCATGATCAGCTCGGGCGAGGCGACCGCGCCGGCGACGATGCCCGGCGTACGGAGGATGCCCTGGCCGACCATCCCGCCGACGACGGCGGCAAGGCCGAAGGCGAGCCCGAGAACGCGCAGCAGTTGTGCGTGTGAATGGGTGGCCGTGGTTGTCATGCTGACGCCCCCTCAGCGGGACGAGCTTACCGCCGGTTGATCGATCAAGCGACTCAAAATCTGCGGAAGATCAGCCCCGGCTCTCCAGCGCTGCGGCGGCCTCGCCGACCAGCTCCTGGAGGATGGCGGCGACGGGCTCTTCTCGGGAGACCATGCCGACTGACTGGCCGGCCATTACGGAGCCGGTTTCCACGTCGCCGTCGATCACCGCTCTGCGGAGCGAGCCGGCCCAATAATGCTCGATCTGGAGCTGGGCCTCGGCCATCTCGACGTTGCCGCGGTCGAGCAGGTCGGCGACCTCGCGCTGCTTGGCGGCGAACTTTTCCATTTCCCGGTTCTTGAGCGCGCGGACGGGGATGACCGGCAGCCGCGGGTCGATTTGCACCGACAGAATGGCGTCGCGGGCGGAGGCGCGAATGAACGCTTTCTTGAAGTTGGGATGGGCGATGCTCTCGGTGGCGCAGACGAAGCGGGTGCCGAGTTGGACCCCGACCGCACCCATTTCGAGATAAGCGGCGATCGCTTCGCCGCGCCCGATCCCCCCGGCGATGAAGACGGGAATGTCCTTGCTGACGTTGGGCAGGATTTCCTGCGCGAGGACCGAGGTCGAGACCGGGCCGATATGGCCGCCTGCCTCCATCCCTTCGATCACCAGCGCATCGACTTTCGAGCGCATCAGCTTCTTCGCCAGGGCAAGCGCGGGCGCGAACGCCATCAGCTTCGCGCCGCGATCCTTGATTTTGTCCATCGCCCACCCGGGCGGAAGACCGCCGGCGAGCACAACATGGCCGACATCGTGCTTCGCGCAGACGTCGATCAGCTCGGCGAGTTGCGGGTGCATGGTGATGAGGTT
>DAIPLM010000163.1:0-4183 GCA_036769205.1 Sphingomicrobium sp. | reverse complement strand
TAAAGCGCGTCGTTGTCGGAGTTCCCGG
The DNA here is from genome assembly GCA_036769205.1 of Sphingomicrobium sp. GTDB lineage: Bacteria > Pseudomonadota > Alphaproteobacteria > Sphingomonadales > Sphingomonadaceae > Sphingomicrobium. Next base: position 4,155 of record DAIPLM010000163.1, on the reverse strand, counting down.
TCAGCGTGTCGTTGCCGCCGCCGCCATTGAGCTGGTCATCGCCCGCGCCGCCATCGAGGGTGTCGCTGCCGCCTTCTCCCCTGAGGAAATTGGCGGCGCCATCGCCAATGATGAAGTCGTTGAAGGCTGATCCGGTCACATTCTCGATCGCGATCAGCGTGTCATTGCCGTCGGCGCCCGTCGCAGTCCCGCTTTCGAGGTCAACGGTGACCGGACCGGAGGTGAACTCGTAGCTGGCGACGTCTATGCCCGTGCCGCCGTCGATCAGGTCGTCGCCTTCCTGGGCAAAGAATCCATCGTCGCCGCCCTCGCCGTAGAGCAGGTCATTGCCTTCGCCACCCATTAGCGTGTCGATGCCGCCGCCGCCGTAAATCGAGTCGGACCCATCGCTGCCGTTGAGGAGGTTGTTGACTTCGTCGCCCACGATCAAGTCGTCGAAGGCGGACCCCAGCACATATTCGATGGACTGCAATGTGTCGTTGCCGTCAGCCCCGCCAGCCGACCCACTTGCGAGATCGACAGTGACCGCTCCCGAGGCAGAGCGGTAATTGGCGGTATCCTGACCCGATCCGCCGTCGACCAAATCGTCACCCATGCCACCGGTGAGCCAGTCGCCGCCGCCGCCGCCATAGAGCTGATCGTCGCCAAGCCCGCCTTCGAGAGTGTCGTTGCCATTGGCGCCGACGTCGGGGAAGGTCGTAATCGGCCCGGTACTGCCGAGGCCATGGTTGTCGATGTAGATCAGCCCGTCGCCATAGAGGGTGTCGTTGCCGTCGCCGCCGATCAGCGTGTCGTTGCCGGTCTCCCCGCCAAGGACGTTTGCATTGCCGTCGCCGATCAGCACATCGTCGCCGGTCCCGCCCGACAGATTTTCGATTCCGCTCAAGGTCCAGCTGCCGCCGCCGGTGTCCTGCGCGCCGCCCTGCAGCAGCAGCGAGACGGTGACCGCGGGGTCGTTGCCGTTGTTTTCGGTGAAATGGACGGTGTCGCTGCCATTGCCGCCAATCAGCAGGTGGTCGCCGGTGCCGACGGTGAGCAGGTCATTGCCGTCGCCGCCGTCGAGCATGTCGTCGTTGGAGGTCGAGATGATCGACCCGAACAGCCAAGGGCTGGAGCCCCACAGCCAATTGTCGTTGGCATCGCCGGTCAGGCTGTCGGCGAAGGGCGTTCCCGACAGGTTTTCGATGCCGCTGAGCGTGTCCCAACCCTGGCTGCCGGTGTTCTGGGCGCCGGTGATGCGCAGATCAACGGTCGCGCCGCCGAGCGCTTCGTTGGTCTGGTAAAAGCCGGCGCGGTCGAAGCCGTCGCCGCCGACGATCAGGTCATTGCCGTTGCCGCCGGTGATGTGATCGTCGCCGCCAAGGCCGTAGATATTCTCGTCGCCGTCGCCGCCGATCAAGCGGTTATTGCCTTCGTTGCCGATGATGGCGCCGGTATTGACGTCGAGGGTGACCGTGGCGGTATCGCCGCCGGCCAAAGTGTAGGTGAAGCCGTCGGTCGTCGGCGGGACAAGCGCGGCATTGGGCTGATAGGAAAAACTGCCGTCGCCGTTGACGGTCAACTGGGCGCCCGAGGCGAGGGTGATCGGCACGCCGACATCGGCGCCGCTGCCGTTGACCGCGGCAATGCTGAGCGACGGGCCATCCGGGTCGCTATCGGGACCCCAGCCGTTGTCGTCGAAAAGGTTGCCGGCGATCGGACCGAGTGCGCTGCTCGTGAAGGCGTCGTCCTGCGCGTCCGCAGGCTGGTCGGAAGGAACTGCCGGACCCGTGATTTGCAGGATGTTCGGCCCGTAGATTGTCTCGCCTAGCGCGAACTCGCCATTCGTGATCGTTAACACCTGGTCGGCGACGCCATCGCCATCGGTGTCCACCTGGAGCTGCGTCTGCCCGCCGCCGGCCTGGTACCGATATTCGCCGGCGACCCCGGAGAAGGCGGCATTGCCGATGAACAAATAAGCCAGGTCGCCGTTGAAGTTCCTCGTCGGGTCGTTGCTGCGCAGGTCGATGAAATCGTCAACGCCCATGTCCGTAATCGTGTCGCCGTTCATGCTGCCAGCGGCGGTATTGTAGGTTATCCAATCCGAGCCGCCGTTGCCTGTGAAGACGTCATTGCCGAGGACATTGCCGCCAACGTTGCTGAAGAAATTGCCGCCGGAATTGCCAATGAAGATGTCGGTGCCGTTGTGATCCTGGAACACAAGGTCTGTGCTGGTGATGCAGGCCGAAGCGTCGATGGTCAGGGTGTCGCCCCCGAAACCGAAAAGGTGCAGCCTTTCTATGGAAGTGAGGGTGCTCTCGCTGTCACCTTGAGTCACGATGACGGTGCTGCCTGAACTTGTAAGCGTGACGGTCGATACGGTGCTGTCGAGCCCCTTCAGGACACTGTCCGAGCCGCCACCGCCGTTGATGATGTTGCTGCCCGTCCCGATAAAAATGACATCGCTATAATTGCTTCCAATGATCGTGTTGTCGCCGTTGCCGATCTGCATTTCGACCGCGAAGGAAAACGTAGAAGTGACAAAGCCGCTTGCATCAATCGTGTCACTGGAGTTGCCGTTCTGAATCTGGATCACTTCGACGCTGGTGAAGCTGGTGTTGAGCCCCCCGGTACTGTCTGTCAGGCTGTTCGCGCCAATTGTGTAGGTGCGGCCCCCCGTCGCCGGAGGAAGGAGACCCGGCGCTATGACAATTTTGTCATCACCTGCGCCGCCATTGATCTGATCGAAGCCGCCGCTGGCGAAGATCAGATCGTTCCCGCCAAGCGCGTCGACGACGTCATTGCCCGCGCTGCCAGAAATCGCGTCGTTGTTCTCGGTCCACGTCGCCATGGTGAAATATCCCCCCCTGTGCGGCCGCCAGGCGGCCGTTGCGTCCGACCGGGCCGCCACCAGAGGGGAACACGCCGACTCGAACTCGTAATCGGATGTTGCGCGAAGGCGTTAATCTTTGTCATATAAAGATGGTCTGAAGGATTTCTGAAGGGCGGGTGGCATGGCCGGACCAAGGCCGAGTGGCGTGGACCGTCGTCGCGGGCGCCGCTGGGCCTTTGCCGATTGCATTCTGGATGAGGCGAATTGGACGCTTAGCGTCGATGGCGTTCGCGTCGCGATAGAGTCTAAGCCACTCGAGCTGCTGCGCCAGCTTTTGCTACGTGCTGGCGAGCTCGTCTCCAAGGAAGAATTGCTTGCCGCGGTGTGGCCCGATGTCGCGGTGGTCGAGTCATCGCTGCCGACGGCCGTGCGCAAGCTGAGGCTGGCACTGAACGACGATAAGCGGGCGCCGGCGATCGTCGAAACCGTGCCGCGCATCGGCTATCGGCTGGCAGCACCGGTGGCGGTGGAGACGCAGCCCGATGATCCCGGCATCAGCCCCTCGCAACCGGCGGATGGCGCCGGGCAGCAACAGCCGGCCGGCGCGGCATTCGCGGCGAGCTTTCGCCTACCATCCGCCGGCGGCACGGCCCGGCTGGTGGCGGTTGCCGGCGGCCTGGCGGTCGCCATCGCCGCGGCGGCATTCACGCTCGCACCGTCAGCGCGTTCCCCTGCGGCGCAAGCGCCGGTCAGCCAGCGGGAGGCGGCCAATGCGCTGCGCCGGCTCGACGTCGGCGCGGTCGAGACGCTGCTCGCGGCCGGCTGGGACCCGAACAGGTCGTTCGACGACCAGGGCAATGACGCCATCAACATCCTGCTCAACATGTGCGAATGGGACCGCGGCCACGACCAGGGCCAGCTACTGCTGATGGCGCGCACGCTGATCGACGGCGGCGCCCGCCTTGATGTCCGCAATCGCTGGGGCGACACGCCGTACAGCATCGCCAAGGCAGTGCGCTATTGCGGGCCTAATCATCCGGTGACGAAAAGCATCCGCACGATGTGCTACGCCGGCCTGAAGCCGCTTGGCGACCGCTGCCTTGCAACCTATGAACTTACACGCCGAAATAGTGGCTGAGTCGGACCAGACGGCGGCCGCGGCCGCTTCGGCGGCGCTTCCTTAGGTCCCAGGTTTGAGCCCTGCTGCGTCCGCCATTTTCTCCGATCTCAGAACGCGCGGGTGATGCCGAACTCGGTGCGCGTGCGCTTGTAGTCGTGGAACTCAATGGTGCTGCGATTGCGCTCGGCGACGATGCGCAGGGTCGGCGCGAAGCCGCCGACGG
>DAIPLM010000162.1:3402-4217 GCA_036769205.1 Sphingomicrobium sp. | reverse complement strand
CGATGTCGACCGGCACCCGCGCGAACCGCTCGAACCAATATTTGGCGACCAGCCCGGCGTAAAAACTGGTGCCGCAGGCAACGATGGTGACCCGGTCGATGCTGGCCAGATCGAAGTCGAAAGCGGGCAGCGCTACCTGGCCCTCGAACGGCCGGACATAGCTTTGCAGGGTCTGGGCAACGACGATCGGCTGCTCGAAGATTTCCTTGCGCATGAAATGGGCGTGGTTGCCCTTGTCGATGCGGTCGGCCGAAGCGCCGCTATGGACGATCTCGCGCTCAACGGGCTGGTTGGCGCGGTCGAAGATCTGGACCCTATCGCGGCGCAATACCGCCCAGTCGCCTTCCTCGAGATAGGCGATGCGTTGCGTGAACGGCGCCAGCGCCAGCGCGTCGGAGCCGAGGTAATTTTCGCCCTCGCCGTAACCGACGGTCAACGGCGATCCCATGCGGGCGCCAATAATCAGATCGGGGTCGTCGCGGAACAGGAAGGCGATGCCGAAGGCGCCGACCAGGCGCGGCAAAATGGCGGCGACCGCATCCTGCGGCGAGGCGCCGCCCTCGATCTCGCGGGCGACGAGATGAGCGACGACCTCGGTGTCGGTTTCCGACACGAATTCCCGGCCGTCGGCGATCAGCTCGTCGCGCAGCGGCTTGAAATTCTCGATGATGCCGTTGTGGACCAAAGCCACCGGCCCGGCGATGTGCGGATGGGCATTGCCGACCGTCGGCGCGCCGTGCGTCGCCCAGCGCGTATGGGCGATGCCGACGTCGCCGTGCAGCGGCTCGGCAGCCAGCACCCGGGCCAAATTCTCC
>DAIPLM010000162.1:0-3392 GCA_036769205.1 Sphingomicrobium sp. | reverse complement strand
GACGGTGGCAATGCCGGCGCTGTCATAGCCGCGATATTCGAGCCGCTTGAGCCCGTCGAACAACCGCTGGGCGACGGGGGACTTGCCGATGATGCCGACGATTCCACACATTATCCCGCCGCGTCCTTCTTCGCAGCCATGCGCTTGCGGAAGCGGGCAGCCCAGCCGGCGAGGCCTTTCTGCTCGCCGCGGGCGATCGCCAGCTCGTCGGCGGCGACGTCGCGGGTGATCACCGAGCCGGCGCCGACGATGGCGCCGTCGCCGACGCTGACCGGCGCCACCAATGCGGTGTTGGAACCGATGAAAGCGCCCTCACCGATCACCGTCGGATACTTGCCGAAGCCGTCGTAATTGCAGGTGATGGTGCCGGCGCCGATGTTGGCCTTCGCCCCGACATCCGCGTCGCCGATGTAGGAGAGATGATTGGCCTTGGCGCCGGCGCCCAGCCGCGCCTTTTTCACCTCGACAAAATTGCCGACCTTGGCGCCGCCTTCCAGCACCGTCCCCGGCCGCAGCCGCGCGAACGGCCCAACCTCGCAGCCCGAGGCGATGGTCGCGCCCTCGATGTGGCAGAAGGCGCGGATGGTAGCGAAATCCTCGATCGTGACGCCGGGGCCGAAGACGACATGCGGCTCGATAGTGGAATCACGCCCGAGCTTCGTGTCGTGGCTGAACCAGACGCTTTCCGGATCGACCAAAGTCGCGCCTTGCTCCAGCGCTTCCTCGCGCCGCCGCCGCTGCCAGTCCAGTTCGAGGTGGGCCAACTCGGCCCGGCTGTTGACGCCGGCGGTCTGCCAGCTGTCGGTTTCGACGGCGACCGACGCCCGCCCCTCGCCCGCCGCGACCATGACCACGTCGGGCAGATAATATTCGCCCGCCGCATTGGCGTTGCCGACCTTGGTCAGCCAGCGCCACAAGTCGGCGGCCCGCACCGCCATCATGCCGCTGTTGCACAGCCGCACCGCGCGCTCGGCCTCGCTGGCGTCCTTATATTCGACCATCTTGGCGATGGTGTCGCCTTGCCCGAGAATCACCCGGCCATAGGCCTTGGGGTCGTCGGGGCGGGAGGCAAGAACGACGGCCGCCGGCGCGTCCGTCCCGTCCAGCCGCGCGAGCATTTGCGTCAGCGTCTCGGCGGCAACGAACGGCGTGTCGCCATAGAGGATGAGGATGTTGCCGTCGAAACCGGCCAGCACGCCCTGCGCCTGCTGGACCGCGTGGGCGGTGCCCTTCTGCTCGGCCTGGTGCGCGACTTTGACGCCGCGCCCGATCAACGCCACCTCGACCTGGTCGCGGCCTTTGCCGACCACCACTACCCGTTCCCTGGCGCCGAGTGCATCGACGGTGCCGAGCAGGTGCATCAGCATCGGCTTACCGGCGATCGGGTGCAGCACCTTGTGGGTGTCGGAGCGCATGCGTGTGCCCTGGCCGGCGGCGAGGACGATCACGGAGAAAGGGGACGGCGAGGTCATCGCCGCCCCCAATGGCATGAGCATTTGGCTTGCGCCAGCGGTCGCTTAGGCTTTGCCGCCGCCGGCAGTCGTTTTCGTCGTAGCGGCGCGTTTGCGCGTCGCCTTGCGCTTCGGCTTGGCCTTCGTCGCGCTGGTCTTGGCCGCCGGCTTTTTCGCGGACTTGGCGGCGGTCGTGCGCGCTGCCGGTTTACGCGCCGTCGGCTTGCGCTTGGCGGTCTTGCGGGCCGCCGGCTGGCGGGTCGCGGCCGCCGGCGCGCCGTCGTCATTGTCGTTGTTCGCCCAATTGCCCGACAGCACCCGCTGCGCGGCGTCGGCGACGGCCTCGGCGATCAGGCTGCCGAGCTTGGAGGCGCTGCTCATCATCTGGTTCGCCGCCGTGCTGGCGCTGTCGGCGGCATCGAGGCCGGCGTCGCGGATCTTGCGCCGCGCGCCCGGGCTGGCGGCGATCGCCGCCGCCGCCGCGGTCAGGCCGGCGGCCAGCATTTCGCGGCTCATCGCCGCCTTGGCAATCTTGTCCATCGTCGAGTCGCCGCGCGACCCACCCGATCCGCCTTTGTTGCCGCCACCCTTTTTCGAGCTCGCCTTGGCCATCACCACACTCCCTTTTGAACGCGTCATGCAAAGACGGCTCATAGCCGAAACGGTTCCGAACGCTAAGCGGAGTCGCGAACTGTTTAAGCGACCGGCACGTGTCCGCGGGGCGGACATGTTAAAGGGAGCTGACGACGCAATCGCCAGCTCCCTTCGAACATGGTCAGCGGCCGGAGAGCTCCAGCCCGGGACCCACGGCGCTTATGGTTAGAAGCGCAGCTCCCGAACGAACTTCACCGACCCCTCTGCTGAACCATGAGACATCGGATCACCTCCTTTCGCTGCGTTGAACACTGACCACAACATGTTGTGGTCTGAGGCAAAGAACAAGACTTGTAATGCGATTCATTTCGCGTAATCTTCCCCGCTTCGCGCCGCAGCCGCCGAGGGCTGGCGAGCGATTGCGAAGCAATCGAGAACCAGCACAAAGAGACGGCGAAGGCCGGACGGCCTGCGGGCGCAGCCCGACAGGACCGACGTCACGGATTCACTCCGTGACGGCCGCTTAATCTCACGAATGTTCCCAATGTTCGCACTGACGGGGCCTCGCCGAAAGTCTCGAACGTCGCACCTCCGCGGACACGCGCGCTCGCGCGCACGTGAGGACCAGCTTCGGGATCGGTCGTGACGGTGGCGAAGCTCATGCGGCGGAGGGTGGCAGGGGAAGTCCTACAAATATCCAACAATCGGATTGCGGAGGCGACGGACGCGGCGGAGCCGGGAATTTCGGTTACTGTCACCGTAATTTCCAACACCGCATTCGAACCGTCATATTCGGCGATGCGGTCGAGGCCGTCGTAGCCGATGCGGGTCGTCGTGGCTCCCTGGGCGACCTGGTAGAGGCGGCCCATCGGGTCGTAGCTAAGCGACGTGCTTCCCGGCCCCGAGGTGAGGAAGTTCTCGCTCGAATACCCATAGCTGTCGGTCCCGACGGCGGCGATGTTGCCCTTGCCGTCGTGGTGACGGTCTCGCACGTCCCGCCCAGCGGACAGACGTTGGTGATCTGGTTGAGGCCATTGGGGGTTGAACTGTCGTTCTGGAATTACGGTGACAGTTTACTAAATACACCGAACCGCGCCGGAGCGCTTGCGCCCGCCGAATGCCTTATTTCCCCAGCCGGTCGACCTTCTCCTGCAGCGCCGCCAGCTCCGCCCGCAACGCCTCGACGTCGCTCGCCGAATCCTTTTCCGTCGGCTTCGTCGGCGTGGCGGTGAAGGCCCGGCGGGCTTCCTCGAGCATCGCCAGATTGCGCTTGGCGAGGTCGGCGAACATATTGGCGCCGCCGAAATTGCCGGTGAACGCTTCGCGCATCGCTTCCTGGTTCTTGCT
>DAIPLM010000161.1:0-4217 GCA_036769205.1 Sphingomicrobium sp. | reverse complement strand
GCGGTCGATGGCGCTGGACAGGCTGAGCACCGAAGCAATCGCCGCCACCGCGATCGCCAGGCACAGCCATAGCAGGCCGAGCCCGCGCAAGCCGCCGCGCAGGTCGCGCATCGCCAGCCGCCACGCCTGCCTCATTCGGCGACCCGGCCCTCGACCATCCGCAAGGTGCGGCCGGCGCGGGCGGCGATGGCGGGGTCGTGGGTAATGACCAGCAAACCGGCGCCGGCCGCGGAGGCGCGCTCGAACAGCAAATCGATGATGGCGGCGCCGGTAGCGGCGTCGAGGTTGCCGGTCGGCTCGTCGGCCAGCAGCAGGCGCGGTCGTGGCGCGGTGGCGCGGGCGATGGCGACCCGTTGCTGCTCGCCGCCCGACAGCTGCGCCGGATAATGGCCGAGGCGATGACCGAGCCCAACCGCCTCCAGCTCGGCGGCGGCGCGGTCGCGGGCGTGCTTCTCGCCGGCCAGCTCGAGCGGCACCGCGACATTCTCCAGCGCCGTCATCGTCGGCAGCAAATGGAAGGACTGGAGGACGATGCCGACGCCCCGCCCGCGCAGCCGGGCCAACCGATCCTCGTCGAGCGCTCCCATGTCGCGCCCCAGCAGCAGGGCCTGGCCGCCGCTCGCGCGCTCGAGGCCGGCGGCCACCGCCAGCAGCGAGCTCTTGCCCGAGCCCGACGGCCCCAGCAGCGCCACCGTCTCGCCTGGCATCAGGCGCAGCGAGGCGCCGTTCAGCACCTCGGTGCGCGCCGCCCCCTGGCCAAAGCTCAGCTGGATGTCGGCAAGGTCGATCAGGGGGTCGCTCATCCTTGCGAGCTAGGGTCGTTGCACGCCCGCGACAATGGGCTAGGACTCTAGAGATGGTCCGCTGGTCGATCGCCGCCCTGCTTCTGTCGATGGCCGCCCCGGCGACCGCCTCGCCCGAGCGGCCGCTGGTGCTGGCGTTCGGCGACAGCCTGACCGCCGGCTACGGGCTCGACCCCGGTCTCGGCTTCGCCCCGCAATTGCAGGCGATGCTGCGCCGCCACGGCATTGCCGCCCGGGTCGCCGACGGCGGCGTTTCCGGCGACACCAGCGCCGCCGCCCGCGCCCGGCTCGGCTGGACGCTCGACGGGCTCAAGGAGAAGCCGGACCTGGTGATCGTCGAGCTGGGAGCCAACGACATGCTGCGCGGGGTCGCGGTGACCGAGACCCGGGCCAATCTTGACTTTATCCTCGCCGAGCTCCGCCGCCGCCGGATTCCGGTTCTGCTGACCGGCATGCGCGCCGTCCGCAACGCCGATCCCGCTTATCGGCGCGGCTTCGAGGCGATCTTTCCCGATCTCGCCGCCAAATATGGCGTGCCGCTCTACCCATTCTTCCTCGATGGGGTCGCCTTGGTCGGCGGCATGACCCTGCCCGACGGCCTGCATCCCAATGTCCGCGGCGTGAAGATGATCGTCGGCCGGACCGTCGGCCCGGTGAAGGCGGCGCTCGGCCGCTAGGGGAGATCGTCGAGCGAGATCGGCTCGGCGAACTCGGCGCCGAGTCGCTGGCCGGCGGTCCAGCGGACGATTGCGCTGGCGCGCTCGCGATTGGGCAGGATCAGCCACACCCGCGAGCCGACTTCGAACTCACCGGATGATTCGGCCATGAAGCCCTTTTCGGAAATGTTGAGCACCCGCGCTTCGCTGCCCTCGGCGCCGAGCTCGCGCACCTTGCCTTCGACGTCGATCGGGTAGCGGGGCCCCTGCCGGCGATCGGAAGGGTCGGCCTCGGCAATGCGCGCCTTGATCATCGAACCTGTGTTTCCCCAACTCGCTGCTTATCGCAGCGCAGCCACGAAATTGATGCCGACACGACCGTCGCGAACCCAACGCACGTGGCCCGCGACCGCTCCATGGTCAAGCAATTGCAAGGTTACGTCCTCGCCGATCTGCGGGATATCGGCGTAAACCACCATCGCTCCCGAGCTCGAGATATTGCCGACGCGGACGACATGGTTGTGGCCGCGATGGGTGAGGACGGCGGTCTGGAAATCGCCATCGGCGTCGAACCGCGGCTCGTCGCGTTGGTCGAACATGCGCTTGACGGTGCGCGGGATCATCCCGCCGTCGAGACCGAACTTGCCCGGCACTTGCCCCACCTCCGGTTAAACGAAAATTCACTATAATCACTGCTACTTAAAGATTGGTTTGCAAAGCAGCAATCGGGCCGATGTGGCCATTCGGCCACTGGAGCGGGCCGTTCATCGCGTATATCATAGCATTCGGGCATGGCGGCCTTGCGGGAACGCTTGGCGGCCCCGAAATGGATTGGGAAACGAGGGAGTGAGCGGGTTCATGCGTCTACGGTCCGTCTGTCTGGCGAGCGCGATCGCTTTGTTGCCGATGACGGCGCTGGCCCAGGCCGGGCCGTCGCCCGCGCCGGTGCGCACGGCCCCGCCGCCGCCGGGCGCTGCTCCGGCCAATGACCCGATCGCACCGCTGCCGCCGGCCGCCGATGCCCCGCCGGTCGTCGAGGATCTGCCGCCGCCTTTGTGGCAAGTGGCGGATGCCAACGATCTGCTGGCCTTCATCGCCGGCATCGGCGCCGAGGGTCTCGACCCCAATGACTATGACCCCGCCGGCCTGACCCTGGCGATGCGCTCGGGCGACCCGCTGGCGCTGGCCACGGCGGCGACCGAGCGCTTCAACCGTGTCTCTTCCGACCTCGCCTTCGGCCATGTCCGCGGCGACGACCGCGAGGCCTGGCATATCGTCGACAAGGACTTGGACGACGCCCGCCAGCGCCAGATGCTGGAGGCGGCGCTGGCCACCCACCGGGTGCCGCAGGTGCTTCAGACCCTGCTGCCGGCGCACCCGCAATATGCATCGCTGAAGAACGCCTTGGCGCTGGCGGACAAGGCGGACACCGCCAAGATCAACCGCATCCGCCTCAACATGGACCGCTGGCGCTGGCTGCCGCGCGAACTCGGCGACAAATACATCATCGTCAACGTCCCCGCCTTCTACGCGACCTTGGTCGAGAATGGCGTCACCCGCTGGAAGCATCGCGCCATCGCCGGTGCTACCAAGACCCCGACGCCGCAATTGTCGGCGATGGCCACCGGCGTCATCCTCAATCCCTGGTGGGAAGTGCCGACCAGCATTTCGCGAGAAGTCGCTGGCAAACAAGGCTTCGTCGCGGTCAAGGGCAAGGACGGCAAGGTCCAGCGCTGGCGCCAGCCGCCGGGGCCCACCAATGCGCTCGGCCAGCTGAAATTCGTAATGTACAATCCTTATAATATCTATCTGCACGACACGAGCGCCCGCAGCCGCTTCACCAGCCGCATGCGCGCATTGAGCCACGGCTGCATCCGCACCGAGCATGTGCTCGACCTGGCAACCGAACTGCTCGGCGACGACAATGGCGAATGGACGCCCGAGCGCATCCAGAAGGCGCTCGACAGCAAGAAGTCGGTCGAGGCCAAGTTCGTCAAGCCGGTGCCGGTCTATATCGTCTATTTCAGCTCGGCGGCGCTCAACGACGGCAAGATCGTCGATTACCAGGACCTCTACCACCGCGACGGCAAGGTGCTGGCGGCGCTGGTCGACGGGAAAGCGGGCGGCGCCAAGAACGCCAAAACGGAAACCGCCGCGAAGTAGCGAATTGCCGAGCGCAAGACCGCTGGCGCGAAGCGCCGCGCGGGCTTGCGTGAGAGTCAATGAGGCCAGCGTGCCGGCGGAGCCGGACACGACTGACGTCACGAATTTACTTCGTGACGGCCTTTTCCAACTCTTTGGGGAGCCGTCACGCGAGTGAATCGCGTGACGTCGGTCCTGTCGGGCTTCGCGGTCTAAGCCGCTCGACCGCAGGCCGGCCGGCCTTCACCATCTCTTCGCTCTGCTGCCGATTGCAATTGCAATCGCTACGCTGCGCTCGGTGGTTCAGGCGAGCTTGTCGGCGTAAATGAGTCTTCCATCGGCCAGCCGCGACATGACCTTCCACTGGTTGGCCTTGCTGAAGGCGAAGCAGCCCTCGGAGCGGCCGAGCTTGCCGTGGATGGCGATCATCTCGTCCTCGGCATACCAGGCGTTGTGGATGACGATCGCCCGGCTCTCGGCATGGTTGTTGGTCCAGTCGAGGCCGCGGACCTTCATCGACAGGCCGTACTTGCCATTATAGGTTTCGGCGGTGGTATAGGCGCCGTTCGAGGTGGCGTAGGAACCGAACTCGTTCGAGAAGCGCGACAGGAAGCCG
>DAIPLM010000160.1:0-4249 GCA_036769205.1 Sphingomicrobium sp. | reverse complement strand
ACGGGATGATGCCGCTGGTCTTGCCGTTGAGGCCGACCGGCTCGCCGATGCCGCGCACCGCGCCCCAGTAAGTGCCGATGCCGCCGCCCTTGGACGCCAGCCAGACATTCTCGTTCCAGGTGCCGACGATGCCGTCGAGGCTGTCGGAAACACTGTTCAGATAACAGCTGATCGGCAGGCCGCGGCCGGTGCCGCCGTTGGACAAAACCGGGGTCGCCGGCATGAACCACAGCTTCGAGATATAGTCATAGATGCGCTGGGCGTGGGCGGCGTCGTCGGCATAGGCCGAGGCGACCCGGGCGAACAGATCCTGGTAGGTTTCGCCGGGCAGCAGATAGCGGTCCTTCAGCGTCTCCTTGCCGAATTCGGTGAGGAGGGCATCGCGCGACGCGTCGATCTCGATCTTGTAGGCCTGGGCGTCGACGGTGTTGCTGCCGCGCTTGGCGGTGGTTTCGGTGACGTCCTCGGTGCCGACTTCGCTGCTGCTCGAAAAATCCATGTCCTCACCCCGTGACTCGACTCGCTCGCCGGCGGTCTGTTCTACTAATGTTCGACTCGGCGGCATGTGCGCATCCTAGTCGATTCCACCGCGCTCCGGGGGCTTTTCTGGCTCCCGTCCCCGATATCCACAGGGGGGGCACCGGGCACGCAAAGGGTTACCCACCGGAATATAGTGACTCCGGCGTCAAAACACTAGGTTTTGCGCTTAACCCCCGTCTCGCTACCACCTATTGTGGCCCAATCGGCGAGAGACGCAAGATCAAATTTGAATGGCGATGGAAATTTTTGACGCCGCCGAGAGGAAATGTGGCCGCCTGGTCACGCACTTGGGGCGCGGCTGGCCGAACGACCGGCGGCTGCCGGCGGTGCCCGCCCGCCGCCATGAACGGAGCCCGCGATTGTGGGGCGGCGGCTTAATTAGTATTGTCTTCCGGATGCCAGATAAGTCCGATGTCCAGCAGGCTGCCGAAGGCGAGGTCGAGAGCCTTCGGCAAGAAGGCGGCCCGTTCGTAGTCGCCGCCGAAGAGACGCGGATGCCGATGATCTTCATGGACGCTGTCGTCCCGGACCATCCCATCATCTTCGCCAATGACAGCTTCCTCGAGCTGACCGGTTTCGGCCGCGACGAGGTCCTTGGCCACGGCTTCAATTCCCTGATGGCTCGCGGCGCCGATGCCAAGGCATTGGCCGCCGTCGAAGCGGCGTTTCAGGTGGACGACGATCATAGCTCGGAAGTCCGTTACCGCCGCAAGGACGGCAGCGAGTTCTGGGCGGCGCTCTTCATCAGCCCGGTTCGGGACCAGGACGGCACGGTCATCCAGCATTTCGCGTCGCTCATCGACCTTACCCGGCACAAGGAGGAGCAGGCCCAGTCGCGGATGCTCATCGACGAATTGAACCACCGGGTGAAGAATACGCTGACCACCGTCCAGGCGATTGTCACCCAAGCCTTGCGCAATTCCTCGGACGCGGCGGAAATCCGCGAGTCGATTGAATCGCGCCTGCTCGCCCTGTCGCGTTCGCACGACCATCTGACCCGTGAGAATTGGGAGAGCGCGGGCCTTCAGGACATCGTCAAGGAGGCCCTGGAACCGTTCGGGATCGCCAACGGCCGATCGGAGCGGTTTCGAGTGACCGGCGACAATGTCCGGTTCCCGCCAAAATCGGCCCTAGCGCTCGGCATTGCCTTCCATGAGCTCGCCACCAATGCCGCCAAATATGGCGCATTTTCCGGCGACTCGGGTTGCATCCGCGTTGGCTGGGAAATCGAGCCGACCCCCGCGGGCGACCGGCTGGTCATCACCTGGACCGAGGAAAATGGGCCGCCGGTCACCACGCCGTCCAGGAAAGGATTTGGGTCGCGAGTGATCGAGCGCGGCCTCGCCCTGGAGCTGGGCGGGACAACCCGGCTAGACTTTCGCCCGGACGGCGTCGTCTGCACCATCGACATTCCCGCACCCCAATCCGCCGGCGACGGATGATGCTCAGCGGTCGCCGCCTCCTCGTCGTCGAGGATGAGATGCTGGTGCTCCTGCACATCGAGGACACCCTTGCCGATCTCGGCTGCACGTCCGTCAGCGCTGCCGCCACCGTCGACCAGGCCCTGGACCTGATCAACAGGCAGCCTTTCGACGCGGCCATGATCGACGTGAACCTCGATGGCAGCAAGAGCTATCCGGTGGCGGACGCGCTGGCGGCGCGCGGCGTCCCGTTCGTGTTCTCGACCGGTTACAGCGGCCAAAGACTCGATGACGGGTATCGCGATCGGCCGGTGCTGGGAAAGCCCTACCGTAAGGCCGATCTGATCGCGGTCCTGGCGAAGCTGCTTCCCAGCCGATAGGCGATTTCAAGCAGCCGGGACGATCACATTCAGCGCCTTGGGGCGGATGCGGAAGGTGAGTGGCGGGGGCAAAGCCAGGGTTTCGCCGTCCATCGCCAGCGACAGATGCGACCGCGCGCTGTCGACCCCGAGCTCCTTGACCCCGTCGAGGCGCACCATGTCGTCCTCGCGGCTCATGCCGAGCAGGGCGCGGCCGGTGGCGGCGAGGAAGCCGGGCAGCGATTTCGAGCGCATGACCATGATGCTGAGCTCGCCGCGATCGAGCGAGTCGCGCTGGCCGGCGCCGGGCATCGCCAGCCTGTAGTCATTGTTACCGACGAACAGCAAAGGGGTGTCGACCATGGCCTCGCCACCGTCGATGCTGAGCTTGAGCCGGCGCGAGTGGAAGCGGGCCATAGTCCGTAGCGACGCAACCAGCATCGCCAGGCGCTTCGAGCGGCCGAGCCGCTCGCGCTGGGCGTCGCGGTCGACGACCATCAGCGGATAAAGGCCGATCGCGGCATTGTTGACGAAGGCGCGGCCGTTGACCTCGGCGATGTCGATTTGGCGGCGATGACCGGCGGCGATGGCGGCGGCGGCTTCGCCAAGGTCAAAGGGAATGCCGAGGTCGCGGGCGAAATGGTTGAGGGTGCCCAACGGCAGGATGCCCATGGTCGCCTTCGAACCGGCAAGCTCGCCGGCGACCGCCCCCATCGTCCCGTCGCCGCCGGCGGCGATGATCAGCTCTGCGCCCTGCTCGACATGCTCGGCGGCGCGGGCGGCGCAATCCTTGCCTTCGACCAGCAGCACCTCGCTGTCGACGCCGGCCGCGGCCAAGGCGTCGCCGATGCGCGCGGCGACGCCGTCCGCGGCACCGCCGCCGCCTTGGTTGACCAGGGTAACCGTGCGTTTCACGCGGTGGGAACGGCTCAGCCCGCCGGTCCGATCCTCATCCGACCGATCATGACTTCTTCACCGCCGCGGCATCGCAGTCGCCGATGCGCTTGGCGTCGACCCGCATCACCATGTGCATGTTGCCCATCGTCGTCCGCTCGCTTTGCGTGCGCATGTCCATCCGCATCGCATAATGGTCGGGAGAATAATCGCCGTTCAATTCCATCACCTGGTTCATGCCATCGTGCGAGCAGCGCATGACGCCGTCGATCTTGCCGCCTTTCATGGCGAAACGCTCGTAGCGGCAATTCTTGTCCTTGCCGGCGAAGAAATCCTCGCTCGGCCGCTTGGTATCCGCCTGGGTCAGACAGATTTCATGACCGGTGTTGGCGGCCGCCATGGTCTGGCGAACGCTGGCCTGGGCCGATTCGGGCATGCCGGGTATGTCGAAAGTCTCCATGGTCACCGTTTGCGCCCACTTGCCGGGGCGGACGAGGATTTCGCTGGCGCGCTGAGCGTCGACCTTGCGGGCGACCTCGGCGACCGAAGCGTCCTTCATGTCCACTTTCGGTTCGCGGTCGCAGGCGGCGAGCAGCAAGATCGGCAGGACGAGAGCAAGGCGCTTCATGGCTATCCCTTCGCGCAGGGCCCGCGTTGCGCGGGCGCGTGTCGCTGACCATATGGCAAGGCGATGGCGATTCAAATCCGCACCTCCCTGGCCGAGCCCGAAACCGGCGAAACCTTCACGCCCCATCGGCCGGCGCGGCCGGACAAGGCGGAGGGCGGGCGCAAGTTTGTGCTGCAAACCGACTATCAGCCGGCCGGCGACCAGCCGGCCGCGATCAAGGAGCTGGTCGAGGGAATTACCGAAAATGGCGAGGTCAGCCAGGTGCTGCTCGGCGTCACCGGCTCGGGCAAGACCTTCACCATGGCCAAGGTCATCGAGCTGACCCAGCGGCCGGCGCTGGTGCTGGCGCCCAACAAGATCCTCGCCGCCCAGCTCTACGGCGAGTTCAAGAGCTTCTTCCCCGACAA
>DAIPLM010000013.1:0-14787 GCA_036769205.1 Sphingomicrobium sp. | reverse complement strand
GTGCTGCGATTGCGCTCGGCGACGATGCGCAGGGTCGGCGCGAAGCCGCCGACGGTCAGCTGGCGGAACACCGCGCCGGCGTGCAGCCGCGTCAGGCGATCCTCCCGGGCGGCCGGCAGGATTTCCAGCCGGTCGTCGGCCTTCAGCCGGCCGATATCGACGCCAAGCTCGACGCTGGTCCGGCCGATGTCGCGATAGGCCGTGACGCCGACGCTCCATGATCGCGTGGAATAAGCATCGTCCTGGGCCCGGAAGCGGTCGACGCCGACGCCCAGCCCGACCGTCAGCTCCGGCGACAAGGCGCGCTCGTAGCGCAGCGCCGCCGACATGCCGCGGCCGTCCTCGAGATCGTTGAAGGCATTGTCCGACCAGCGCGCCGCGCCGTCGAGGCGCAGCTGCGATACGGCGCCGACGCGCATGCGGGCGCTCGACGACAGCCGCAGGGTGCGTTGATAGGGCTTGAGGCCGTACCATGACTGGCCGAACCCGGCTTCCGCCGCAACCCGCGCCGGCCCCAGCCTGAACTCGGGCCCGCCGGCGACTTCCAGGGTGACGGCATCGAACTGGCGATGACGATAGAGGTTGGTGTCGAGCGACGCGTGGGCGGCCAGGTTGACGTCGTTCGACACTGGCAGTCTGCCTTGGACGAACCCGCGGACCGCCGCCCCCACCCCCGATTTCGCCCGCGATTGCTTGTCCAGGGTGAAATCGCCGAACACGGTGCCAAGCGTGTCCGAGCGCGTCGCCCGGTTGATGTTGGTGTCGGGGGCGAGGCCGAGCTCGAGCTGGAACGACAATGAGCGCGAGGCCTGCAGCGAGGCCGACATGCGGTCGACGAAGCGGGCGACATTGGGCGGCAGGTCGAGCGTGCCAAGCGCGCGCAGCTCGCGCAGGGCGGATTTTTCGTCGCCGATCTGTTGGAGCAGGCCGGCAAGCTCGAGCCGCGCCGGGACCGCCTTTGGGTGGGCATCCACCACCCGCCGCAGGAGCACCGCCGCCTCGGCCCTCTTACCGTTCGCCGCAAGCAGCTTCGCCAATCGAAAGCGGGCCTCGGCGCGGACCATGTCGGACGGGTCGCCGAGCAGTGCGCCAAGCATTTTCTCCGCCGTCGGAATGTCCCCGCGCTGTCGAGCGGTCTCGGCGAGCGCGAAGACGGCGGTCGCCGAGCCGATGCGCTGGGAATGGATGCCGCCCGCCGCCGCCGAACCGTTCGATGCCGCCACCCCGATCGAGACCGCGGTCAAAGCGCGGACGCACATGGTCATCGCGGCGGCGATCGTCACGGCTTTCGGCCGATCCAGACGCCGAAGATTTCCGATTGCTGGTGGGACTCGGGATTGACGTACGGCGCCTGCCACCGCGCCATCAGCTCCTCGGCGGCCGGTCCGGTGAACAAGCCGTTGAAGCTGCCCAATTGCGCAATGCCGGATGTCTGCAAGCCCCCGGCGAAGGTCGTGCTGCCAGCCCCGAAGACGGTGTTGACGAAGGTATAGGCAGGGAGGCTGGTCCCACCGAAGCCGTTGTTGGGGTTCAAGACAGGGTTGAATGTCCCCGCCAGCGTGCCGACCCCGAAGTCGAATTGCAGGATCGCGGTGCCGCCGATCAGCTGGCTACTGTCGAGCGAGAAGCCGGCGACGATGGCGTCATAGGTGGCGCTCCCCGTCGTCGGGACGCTCCCCGACGGCGTCGCCAATCCGAATGCGAACGCGCCCAGCGGCGGACAGCAGTCCCAGTCATAAGCGTAAAAGGCGGCGAATGTGGTGAACTCGAAATCCGAGTCCGGGTTTGCCGGTTTCGGTTTCAAGACGTCGGCATAAATCTGGTAATCGCTGATATTTCCATGCCAGGAGGCCGAATCCTGGTTGGAAGCCTGAAACGGCCCCGGCGTAGTTGCCGGTGTGTCCATGATGTACGCTTGCTGGGTTGCGTCATAGCGAACAGCGAAGCCGCCACCGATGGTGGTCGCGCCCGGCGTTCCAAGGCCCGATCCCTGAAGCCCGAGCACCGCGAAGTCGGTGGACTGCGTGACGCCGGGAAAGATGATTGGAAAGAATGGCGCTGGCGGCGGCGGCGGCGGTGGGGGCGGCGGGGGCGGTGCCGAGCCGACTCCTCCACCTCCGCCACCGCCCCCGCCACAGGCCGCCAGGCAGCAGGCGGCGGTCGCCAGCATCAGCATTCGTGCAATGGTCGTGCGCATCTCAAATCCTCCCGCATGGATTGGAATGTCCGCGGGCATAGAAAGCGGCCGGGCGATGTGCGATGAAGCTTTGCCGATCATCATCTGACCATTTGCCGATGGTTGGGTTCGCGTGGAGGGATTGGGGTGGTCAAACCAGCGGATCTGGCCGGTCGGGCGGACTTCCGCATCGGCCCGTTGCTGATCAGCCCGCCGCGCCGGCGAGTGGAAGGGCCCGCCGGCACCGCCCAGGTCGAGCCGGTGGCGATGCAGGTGTTCCTGCTGCTGCTCGATGCCGCCGGCAAAGTCGTGACTCGCGACGATTTATTCGAAGCCGGCTGGGGCGGCGCGGTGGTCGGCGACGACAGCCTCAACCGCGCCATCAACCGGGTCCGCCGCATCGCCGCCGAAACCGGGCCGGGCCTGTTCGAAATCGAAACCATCCCCAGGACCGGCTACCGCCTGACGGGGGACATTCTCGACGCTGCTGGCATCGAGGGGGGCCAGAATGCAGGACCGCCCCGCCCGGCGGTTTCGCGGCGGCTGATGCTCGGCGCGGCCGCCGCCGCCGGCGTCGCCGCAATCGCCGGCGGCGGCTTCTGGTCGATGCGGCGCTCCGAAGCCGATCGTCGCTTCAACCAGCTCGTCGCGAGCGCCGAGCAGGCACTGCTGTTCGATGAGCGCAACAGGGGCCTTCGCTTGATGCGCTCGGCGGTCGACCTGCGGCCCGACGACGCCGCCGCTCTGGGTCTCTTGGCCTACACCCTGGTTGGCAAAACGGGTGGATCGGAAAATCCCGGTGAAACGCTGGCCGCCGACCAATATGCGCGAGAAGCGTTGAAGCTTGACCCGAAAGAGCCCTTTGCCCGCCTCACTCAACTGTCCTTGCAGCGGTCGATGCTGGACCTGGCGGCGACCGAGGATCGTTTGCGGAACATCCTCGCCTCGGCGCCGCACAATGTGAACGTCATGCGCCAGTTGTGGGACCTTTGCCAGTCGGCCGGGCTAAGCCGACGTTCCGCGGAATTGAACGAGCGCGGGCTGAACCTGGAGCCGCTGACTCCAGCTACCAATTACCCGCGCGCGCAATTGTTGTGGATCCTCGGTCGCAATGCCGAGGCGGATCGCGTCATCGACCGGGCGATCGAGTTGTGGCCGGACCATCGCTGGGTGCGGTTCGCCCGCTTCATGATCTACGCTTACACGGACCGGCCGCGGGCGGCGCTGGCAATGCTCGACAGCGACAGGACCGCGCCGCAATCCTTCAAGCCCGAAGCGATTGCCCTCTGGCGTATCTCGCTGACCGCCTTCGATCAGCGATCGTCGGCGAGCATTGCCGCCGCGCGCGCGGCAAACCTTGATGCCGCCAGGCGTGATCCCTCTTTGTCTTCGCAGGCCATTCTGACCCTGGCGTCGCTAGACGAAACCGACGCGGCTTTCGAAGTTGCCAATGGCTTGCTGGTCTACCGCCAAGCCATCGCGCGCGCGCCAAAAAGCGGTCATGTGGAGCCGACAGCGCGAAGCACGGCCTGGCGTTTCACCCCATGGCTATTCACCCCGCCGGCGGCGGCGATGCGCGCCGACCCGCGCTTCGAGGAATTGTGCCAGGGGACGGGGCTTACCGAATATTGGGCGAAGCGCGGGGTCACGCCCGACTATCAGCTCGGCCTTACCTAGAATCCGACCTCCAAGCCGATCCCCACCTCGCGCGGGTCGCCGGCGGTGGCGAAGGTCGAAGAGAACAAATAGGTCGGATAGAATTTGTCGAACAGGTTGCGGACGTAGCCGTGGACCCGGAACCGCGCGAAGTCATAGGCGGCCTGGGCATCGAACTTGGTCCAACCGCTCACCTTGCGATCGGGCTGGTTCAAATCATCGCTGAAATAGCCGCTGTTGTGCCGCGCCTGGGCGGAAAGCGTCAGGTGCGGCGCCGGCTCCCAATTGAGAGATGCCGAGGCGCTGAAGTCCGGCGATCGCTGGAAGTGCTTGCCTTCGAATTGCGCATAGGCCGCCTCGGCGCTGGTGATCCTGGTGCGCAGCAGCCCCAATCCCAACCCGGCCGAAAAATTGGCGGACGGATGCCATGTCACGGACAATTCGGCGCCGTTGCTGCGCGCCTTCGGGACGTTGAACAGATCGGCGAAGGTGACCGCGGAACCGGTCGGAGCAAAGATGATGATCGGTTGTCCGCGCTGGGCATTGCGCATGGCATAGTAAAAGGCATTGGCGGTGACCGTCACGCGCCCGTCGGCGAACGACCCGCGCGCAAACAGCTCGTAATCCCACAGAGATTCCGCCTCAAACAAGTCGGGCGCGCCGGTATCGAAGCGCAACGTGGTGCCGCCGGGATTGTAAGCGCGCTGTACCAGCGCCCCGACCCGGACGTCGGCGGTCACATCATAAGCCAGCGACAGCTTCGGCAGCCAGGCGTGGAAGCTGCGGTCATAATCGAGGCCGATCGGGGCGTCGTCGGTCGCCAGCGCCCCGCTCCGCGTCTGGCTGTCGCGCTGGTAGCGGAGGCCGGCCGTGAGGTGCAGCTTCGGAGTCAGCGACCAATTGGCTTCGCCGAACAGGGCGAACGCGGTCTGGACGTCGGTGAATCGGCCGACGCCAGACAATTGCGACAAATCGATCCGCTGCTGCAGGTTCGCCCGGCGATAGGAAGCGCCGAAGGTGGCGGCGAGCGGGCCATCCGGAGCCCAGCGCAGGAGGGTTTCGCCGGACCAGTCATTGCCCTTGATGGTGGTCTCGCCGAGGCCTTCGGGAGCGAACCGCTGGATGTCGCTGTCGCCGAAGCTCAGCACGGTGCTGGAGGTCAGCGCCGTCGCCAAATCAACGGTCATCGAGGCGGTCAGCGAGTCGATATTCGTGCGGAACGTTCCATAGGTGGCCACCGGATCGCGGCGCTTCTTGAACGGTGGCCGCAAGCCTTCGATCTGCGGCATTTGCGAAGCGGAATGGGCATAAGCGAGCTCGATCCGCGACCCCGGCAGCGCGCTCGGTTTCGCCAGTAGCTTGAAGCGCAGCAGGCCATAGACGTCGTGGTTGGGGTCGGCACCCTCGGCACGGTCGGCCATGCGGCTTGCGGGTCGGCTGTAGCGAAGGTCTCCGGCAATCCGGACCGCGAGTTCGTCGGAAATCGGCGCGGAGCCGACGACGGAGAATTGGCGCGTCCGGAAATCGCCAACGATGGCGCGCGCCCGCGCCTCCGGCGTGAAGCTGGGGTCCTTGGTGTGGATGAAGATGGCGCCGGCGATGCTGTTCTGACCTTGGGTCGTCGTTTGCGGGCTGCGGAAGACCTCGATCCGGTCAAGGTCCCACAGCGGCGCGCTGCCAAAGATGAACTCGCTGAAGCCGACCGCGCGGCCGTCGACGACCAAAGTCGTGCGCGGCCGCGTGCCGCCAAGGAAGGCCGGCAGGTCGCGGGTCGGGCCGGTCGCGTCCTGGCCGCGAATGGTCGGCGCCTCGCCGCCGGATGAAATCTGGACGTTGGGCGTCAGCTCGAGGATTTGCTCGATGCGGTCGGCGCCGGCCGCGCGCTCGATGTCCTTTTCTCCGAACACCTCGACGCTGCTTGCCGTCTCGCGCTCGGAACGCGAGATGCGCTCGCCGGTGACGACGATCTCCTCGCCTTTCCTCTCGACCGGTTGCGCTGCCTTTGCCGACGGACCGGCGGCACTCGGCGAGGCTGCAAGTAGTAACCAGGCAATCAACGAAGGCCCCCTGCCGCGTTCGCGGAAGTGCTACCAAGTGTAACGGCGGATATCGAGCGACGATTACAGGGCTCGAGTCCGATGGGAGTTGCGATGCTGTCATTCACTGTCGAGGCGTGGTCCGATGGCGAGGCGACCGAGTTGCGGGTGACCCCATCGGAGGGATCCGCCCGCGACTATCGCATCGCCGGCGGCGACCCCGAGCATTATGCCGCTTTCTACGCCGAGCTGGTCGGCGATTTCGCGATCCGCGAGCCGCATGAGATCGAGGACTGGACCCCGGCTCCGCCCGATCCGCGCTGGCGGCCATTGATCACCGACAACCTCCATCCCCGCATCCTGGCGGGCTATGGCGACCCGGCCGTTCTGAAGACCGACGACGGCTATTACCTGGTGGCGACCTCGAACGACGCGCCGGACGCTTTCCCGATCCTGCGCTCGGCGGACCTGACGCAATGGCATCCGGCCGGCTTCGTCTTCCCAGAAGGCCAGGCCCCGGCGTGGACCTCGGCCGGGGTCAAAATCGGCGACTTCTGGGCGCCGGAAATGGCGAAGGTCGGCGGCGAATATTGGCTGACCTACACTGCCCGCGATCGCGATCGCATGCTGTCGATCGGCCTCGCCAAGGCCCCCCACCCCGCCGGGCCTTGGACCGACAGCGGCCAGCCCTTGCTGACCGGGGCGATGATCGACCCTCATTTGTACGTCGACGACGACGGTCCGGTGCTGTTCTGGAAGCAGGATTCGAACAGCCTGTGGCCACGGCCGCTGGCGAGGTTGCTGCGCGAGCGGCCCGAGCTGATCACCCGCTTGTTCGGCAATGAGCGCGACCGCCGCACTGCCGCCTTCGCCGCCGCCGTCCAGCCGTGGGCGGAGGGCCGCCGGCCAATGGAGCGCTTCTTCCTGATGCAGCCCTTGATCCACGCCGCGCTCGGCAACTGGGGCAAGGTGCGTGGCATCCTGCGCGAGGCCGGCTGCCCGCCGGAAATGCTGGCGGCGTTGGTGACGCCGATCTTCGCCCAGCGGCTGAGCGCCGACGGCTTGGGCCTGATCGGTGAGCGCCACCTGGTCCTCGCCAACGACCTCGACTGGGAAGGCCATCTGATCGAGGGACCCTGGGTGACCCGGCAGCAAGGCCGCTACTGGCTGTTCTACGCCGGCAACGACTTCACCAGCCCCGCTTATGGCATCGGCGTCGCCGTCGCCGACGACCTGTTCGGCCCTTATGGCAAATCGCCCGAGCCATTGCTGCGCTCGACCAGCGAATGGCTGGCTCCGGGCCACGCCTCGGTCGCGCCCGGGACCGACGGCGAGCCGCAACTGTTCTTCCACGCTTTCCACCCCGGCACCGGCGGCTACAACGTCTTCCGCGCCTTGCTGACCGCCCGCCTGCGGTTCACGCGCGACCGGGTCAGCCTGGCCTGACCTCGAGCCGCGTCGTCAGGCTCATCTCCTCGCCCGGCTCGATCACGCGCAGGCCAAGCTCCGACCAGCGTTCTTCCGGCTCGTTCAGCGCCGCATTGGCGTGGGTCACCGGCTCGGCGACGAACAGGCCGCCCTCGGCGGGCGAATAAAGCTGGAAGAAGCGCGCTTCCAGCGAGGACATCACCAGCTCGGCCGGCCAGGTGGGATCGCTCAATCGCGCCGTCCCGCCCCAGCCGCCGAAGCCATGGTCGAGCCCCTGCCCGCAGGCCTTGCGGTCATGAAGGTCGAAGCGACCTGCCGCCGGCACCTTGGCGACCGGCAGCACCTGTTCGTCGATCTCCCACGCGCACTCGACCTGCGTGTCTATCCGCGTCTCCGGCCCGCACGGGAAATAGGGGTGCAGGCCAAGCCCGCACGGCATCGGCTCCGTCGACGCGTTGAGGCAAGAAAGGCGAACGCTCAGCCCGCCGTCGTCGAGCGCGAAATGCTGCCGAGCTTCATACGCCCACGGCCATTCGCCGGCCTCATGCTCGAACGCCAGTTCGGCTTCCCGATCGTCGGCGAACAGGACTTGCCAGGGGTTGTGCCAACCCTGCCCGTGCAGGACATTGGCATCGCCGGCCATGTTCGGCCGCAACGCCACCTCGCGGCCGCGAAAGGTGAAGCGGCTGCCGCGAATCCGGTTCACGAACGGCACCAAAGGGAAGCAGGCCGCCTCCAGGACATTTCTCGATTCACTGTGACATCCGCGCATCAAGGGGACCGGGCGGTGATCCGCGTCGAACCATTCGAACCGGGAAATACTGCCACCAATCAAAGGGTTTAGCGCCAGAACCAAATTGCCGTTGCGAAGTTCGATTGGCTCCATTGCCGCCGGCTCTCCTGTCCCGCCGCTGACCGCGGCATTCACGGCCCGGCAACTTATCCACCGTCATTTTAGCGGCTGCGTTGCGGGGTGATTCCCTCGAACGCTATTTAGCGCCCGGGGTTGCCTGGGGAGGACCTTGTGAGTCGACGAGTCAAGGAGTTCATCGAGATCAGCGACTTTGCGTCGCTCGATGACCTCATTGCCAAACTGCAAGCCGTCCGTGACGGCCTGCCCGCCTTCGCCGAGGCCGAGCTGCGGATGAAGGGCGACGATGTCTTCGGCCGCAAGCTGTCGATCAGCTTCATGCGCGAGCAGACCGGCGAAGAAGCCGATTACGAGGAACGCTACGCCGAAGTCATCCGCGCCGCGCAGGAGCAGGCGCTCGACAAATTGCAGCAGGAGCTGGGCGTCGTCTGCCGCCTGCCGACCGGCCGCAAGCGCCGCGCCGCTTAGTCGGCCTTCTCGAACACGGCGTTGATCGCCTGCCGAGCGGTGTCGCCAAAGGTATGTAGCGCGCTCTTCTCGCGCGCCACCGAGCTCAAGAATTTCCTGGCCTCGGCGAAGCTGACGTGGGGCGGCAGCGGCGCGATCTCGGGGTCGGTCTTGACCTCGAGCACGACCGGCCGGTCGGCGGCCAAAGCCTCGTCCCAAGCCTCGCCGAGCCCGTCCGGCTCGTCGATAAAAATCCCCTTGAGCCCGATCATCTCGGCGAAGCGCGAGTAGCGGACATCGGGGATGTCCTGGCTGGCGGCGAAGCGCGGGTTGCCGTTCATCACCCTTTGCTCCCAGGTGACCTCGTTCAAATCCTCATTATTGAACACGCAGACGATCAGGCGCGGGTCGGACCAGCGACGCCAATATTTCTCGACCGTGATCAACTCGGCCATATTGTTCATCTGCATGGCGCCATCGCCGACCAGCGCCACCACTGGCCGCCCGGGATGCGCGAACTTGGCGGCGATCGCATAAGGCACCGCCGCGCCCATCGAGGCGAGGCCGCCCGACAGCGACGCCATCTGCCCCAGCTGCACGCGATAGTCGCGGGCGTACCAATTGGCGCAGGAGCCGCTGTCGCTGGTGACGATCGCATCGGCCGGCAGCCGCGGCGACATTTCCCAGACGACCCGCTGTGGGTTGACGGGATGCGCTTTCGTCTTGGCGCGCGCCTCCAGAGTCGCCCACCAATCGTCCATCCAGCCGGCGATTTGCTGACGCCATATTGAGTTGGTTTTGGACTGAAGCAAAGGCAGCAACGCCCGCAGCGTATCCTTCGCTTCGCCATGCAAATTGACCTCGCACGGATAGCGCAGCGACAGCATCGACGGCTCGATGTCGATCTGCACCGCCCGCGCCTTGCCGTCGGCGGGCAGGAACTCCGACCAGGGGAAGCCGGTGCCGACCATCAGCAACGTGTCGCACCCGGTCATCAAATCGGAGCTGGGGCGCGTGCCGAGCAGGCCGATGGCGCCGGTGACGAACGGCAGATCGTCGGGCAGCGCGGTCTTGCCGAGCAGGGCCTTGGCGACTCCCGCGCCGAGAGCATCGGCGACGGCGATGACCTCGTCGGCGGCAGAGATCGCGCCGGCGCCGACCAGCATCGCCACTCTCTCGCCGGCGTTGAGCAAATCGGCGGCCTGGCGCAGATCGGCCTCGCGGGGGACGATGGTCGGGCGCGTATAGCCCGGCCCAGACCTGGTGAAGCCGTGGGCGCGGGCAGGCGCCTCGTAATCCAGTTCCTGGACGTCCTTGGGGACGATCACCACCGCCGGCTGGCGCCTGGCGATGGCGATGCGGGCGGCGCGGTCGATGACATGGCGCAGCTGGGCCGGATGCGTCACTTCCTGCACGTATGCGGCGACGTCGGCGAACATGCGGTCGAGGTTCAATTCCTGCTGATAGCTGGCGCCGCGCACCGTGGTTTCCGCTTGGCCGACGATCGCCAGCATCGGCATATGGTCGAGCTTGGCGTCGTAGAGGCCGGTGATGAGGTGGGTGGCGCCGGGGCCGCCGGTCGACAGACAGACGCCGAGCTCGCCACTGAACTTGGCATGCGCCACCGCCATGAACGCCGCCATTTCCTCGTGCCGGGCCTGGATGAAGTCGATGCCGCCATCGCGCTGCAGCGAGCCGAGGACGCCGTCGATGCCGTCGCCGGGATAGCCGTAGATGCGGGTCACGCCCCAGGTCTTCAGGCGGTCGACAAGGAAATCCCCGGCATTCATGGCGTTTCAAACGCGGCGCGGCCTCGGTTGCTCCGCCTGGCTCACCATTCCGCGAAGCTACCGTCCTTCAATCGCCAGATGGGGTTGCGCCAGCGGTGGGGGTCTTTGTGAAGTTCCCGAACAACATCCTCGTCGATATCGACGCCGAGGCCGGGGTCAGTGGGGATCGGCAGATAGCCGTCGACGGGCGTCAATTGCTCCTTGTGCTTGCAGTAGGTGAACAAATCGGCGCCGACATTGTAGTGGATGCCCAGACTCATCTCCTGGATGGCGACATTGGGGGTGCAGGCGGCGAGCTGCAGGCAGGAGGCGAGGGCCAATGGGCCCAACGGGCAATGCGGGGCGACGGCGATGTCATAGGCCTCGGCCATCGCCGCGATCTTGCGGCTTTCGAGGATGCCGCCGGCATGGCTGAGATCGGGTTGGATGATGTCGACAACACCCATTTCGAGGAACGGCTTGAAGTCCCAGCGCGAGAACAGCCGCTCGCCGAGCGCGATCGGGGTCGAGACCAACTCGGAAATCTGCCGCAGCCCTTCGGGGTTCTCCGACAGCAAGGGCTCCTCGATGAACAGCAGGCCCAAGGGCTCCAGCGCTTTGGCCAGCTGCTTGGCCATCGGCCGGTGGACTCGGCCGTGGAAGTCGAGGCCAACGTCCATGCCCTCCGACTGGACGGCGACGACGCGGGCGATGACGTCGTCGAACAATTTGGGCGTGCCGATCCAGTCGAGCTCGGCGGTGGCGTTCATCTTGACCGCCGAGAAGCCCTGCTCGCGGCGCGCCTTGGCGGCGGCGCCGACTTCGTGCGGCCGGTCGCCGCCGATCCAGGCATAGGCCCGAACTTTGTCGCGCACCCGCCCGCCGAGCATCTCCCACACCGGCAGGCCGAGCGCCCTGCCCTTCATGTCCCACAACGCCTGCTCGAGCCCGGCGAGCGCCGACATCAACACCGGGCCGCCGCGATAGAAGCCGCCGCGATAGGCGATCTGCCAGATGTCCTCGATGCGGTTGCCGTCATGGCCGAGAAAGCGGTCGCGGAGCGGCGCGAAGGCGCCCTCGACCGCTTCGGCATGGCCTTCGAGGCTGGCTTCGCCCCAGCCGACCGCGCCGTCCTCGCTCTCGACGCGGACAAACAGCCAACGCGGCGGCACGTAGAAGGTCTCGATGCGGCCGATGATCAAAGGCTTGGCCATCATGCGTTCTCCGGGTTGCCGGATTGCGCCGGCCGCTCGGTGCGCATCCGCTCGGCCTGCTCATAATCGGGCCACGTGGTCCCCGAGATCGGCACGATCGGCACCGCCAGGCACATGCTGGAGGCCGGCAGCACGTCGCGCCAGGAACGAATCAGATCCTTGTAGGCCTTGCCGACATTCCTGATGTTGCGGTCCATGTCATAGAGGCCGACCGGATTGACGTTGCCATTCTGGACCCTCAGCGCGGTGTCCCAGTCGACCTGGTCAATGAGGCTGTACCAGGTGAAGCCGACGGTCGGGATGCCGACGTTGCGCAGGCGCAGGACGTTCGCCCATTCCTTCCACAGCCATTGCACCGCTTCCTGGCCGGTCTCGCCTTCGCGCAAATTGGTCTCGGTATGCATGATCGGCAGCCGGTAGCGGTTGTGATACTGCCGGGTGATCTCGCAATAGCCGAACACTTCCCCCGCCGCCTCGGTGCGGCCGTCCGGGTGCACGCGATGCTCGTTGGTGCGGTAATAATCATTCCCGAGGATGCAGTGCTGCTTCATCTTGGTGTGCAGGAAGAAATGATATTCCTCGCGGGTCATGCCGTTGTCGCACAGGAACTCGTACATCTCGCTGTCGACCCGCCGGCCGTAATTGAGGTCGAGGCTCAAAAAGCGGCGGGAGTTGAGGACTTCGGCGGGCCCGATCGCCGCCGGGCTGTCGGCGTGGAAATATTCCGAGGATTCACTCTGGATGAAGATGGCGTCGGGCCGGCGCTTGAGGATTTCCATCATCGCCAGCACGTTGGCGCGGACGATGTGCTTCAGCGCGGTGACGAAGCCGAGGTCGGTCTTCAGCTGCTCGTTCCACCAGCCGTATTTCGCCGAGAACACCGCGCAAATGAACATCTCGTTGACCGGCGTATAGAGTTGCACCCAGGGGAAGCGCTCGGCGAAGGCGCCGGCATAAGTGGCGAACAAGTGCGGGAAGTCGGGGTTCTGGAAATTGCCGAGCCAGTCCGGCACTCCGAAATGGCACAAATCGACGATCGGCGTGATGTCGCGCCGCTTCAAATCGTTCAGCGTCAAATCGGCGAATTCCCAGTCGTACTGGCCGGGCGCCAGGAACGTCTTGTGCAGCGGCGGGCCGAAGCGGAGGAAGGTGATGCCCAAATCCTCGACGCAATCGAAGTCCTCGCGCCAGCGCCGGTAATGGTCGCTCACCTCCATCTGGTCGACCCTGGTGGCACCGTGATTGATCGTCGGGATGCTATTCTCGATCCCCGTCGCGAACATGAAGTTGGCGATGCTTGCTCTCCCTGCGCTCAGCCCGCGAACGGCACTTCGGCGATTCCCGCGACGCCGACCTGGGCCGCGAACAGCCCCCCTGAAAAAGGTTGGCGGGCAAGTTCGGTTCCCTCCAGCCCGCGCCGGGCCGACGTGATGAACAGGGTTCGCAGCCCCTTTCCGCCGAACGCACAGCTGGTAATCTGCCCCGCCGGCAATTCGAGCTTTTGCAGCAGCTCGGCGTCCGGCGAGTAGCGGCGCAGGCACCAGCCGCCCCAGAAGGCGACCCACAGGCAACCCTCGGCATCGACCGTCATGCCGTCGGGAAAGCCTTCGGCGGCGGCAAAGCGGGCAAACTCGCGGCGGTTGGCGGCATTGCCGGCATCGTCGAGGTCGAACATGTAAGTGACCCGCCGGGCGGTGTCGCTGTGGTACATGCGCCGGCCGTCGGGGCTGAAGGCGGGGCCGTTGGTGATGCGATAGCCGTGGTCGATGGCCGAGCAGCGCAAGTCGGCGTCGAGCCGATAGAGCGTCCCGCACGCCTCGCGCTCCCGGTCGTCCATCGTCCCCGCCCAGAAGCGGCCGGCGCGGTCGACCTTGCCGTCGTTGAAGCGGTTGCCGGGGCGATCGGCTTCGGGATCGGCGACCGGCTCGAAGCGGTCGCTGTCAAGATCGACGAAAAAAATTCCATCCTCGGTGCCGGCCACGAATCCACCGGTCGCACGCGGCACCAGCGAGCAAAGCCGCATCGGCGTATCCCAGTGGCGGACATCGCCGTCGTGGAGGCGGAACACCTTGCTGCTTTGGATATCGACCCAATAGAGCGCCTGCTCGCGCTCCACCCACACTGGCCCTTCGCCGAGCACGGCTTGGACGTCGGCGACGCAGGTCACTTGCGGCTGGTCAGGCATGGCGATGGTCGATAGTCGCTCTGGCCACGGAAAAGAAAGGGCGAACGCGCGTTGGCGCCATGCATGGGCTGGGCTCAAACCTTCATCGCCGTCGACTGGGGCACCACCAACCGCCGCGCCTGGCGGATCGCCGGCGGCGTGGTCGCGCAGGAGTTCGAGGACAGTCGCGGTGTGCTGTCCGTCGACAAAGCGGCGTTTCCCGCCGCCGTCGCCGAAATCCGCGAACGGCTGGGCGATCATCCGCTGCTGATGGCCGGCATGGTCGGATCGAACCGCGGCTGGGTCGAGGCGCCCTATGTCCCCTGCCCCGCTGGCCTGGCGGACATCGCCGGCGCCTTATGTTGGGCCGAGCCGGAATGGACGGCGATCGTCCCCGGCCTGTCGAGCGATAATCCGCCGGACGTCATGCGCGGCGAGGAGGCGCAGGTCGTCGGCGCCGCCGCCGCCGGGCTGGTCCCGGCCGACGCCCTCATCTGCCACCCGGGCACGCACAACAAATGGGTGATCGTCGCCGGTGGCCGCGTCGCCCGCTTCCGCACGGTGATGACCGGCGAATTGTTCAGCCTGCTCGGCAAGCACAGCATCCTGTCGGACTTGCTGGGCGGCGACATTGAACCGGGCGAGGCCTTCCGCGCCGGCGCCGCCCGTGGCCTGGCGGGTGACGCTTTGGGCGCGGAGCTGTTCTCGGTGCGGGCCTCGGTCCTGCTCGGCAAGAGCCGCAAGCAAGATGCCGCCGACTTCACCAGCGGCCTTTTGATCGGCGCCGACATCGCCTTTGGCCTGCAACAAGGCGCGGGCGACGTCGTTTTCGTCATGGGCAGCCCGGCGCTGACCCGCCTCTATGCCGCCGCGATCGACGCCGCCGGACAGCGGGCGACCGAGATCGACGGCGAGACGGCTTTCCTTGCCGGCATCAACGCCATAGCAGGACAGATCTGATGCATCCGCTCTTCCACCGTTATTTCTCCGTATGCCCGCTAGTCGCCATCATTCGCGGCGTCACCC
>DAIPLM010000159.1:0-4330 GCA_036769205.1 Sphingomicrobium sp. | reverse complement strand
GGCGGCGGCGCCTGGGACAATGCCAAGAAATATATCGAGGACGGCAATTACGGCGGCAAGGGCTCGGAAGCCCACAAGGCAGCCGTCACCGGCGACACCGTCGGCGATCCCTACAAGGACACCGCCGGCCCGGCGGTCAACCCGATGATCAAGATCACCAACATCGTCGCGCTGCTGCTGCTCGCGGCGCTGGCGGCGCAGGGCGCCGGCGCCTGATCTCCGATCGAACCCAAGGAAAGGCGGGGGCCAAGTGCCTCCGCCTTTTCTTATCTGCCCTTCGCGGCTAAACAGCCGCACCTTTTTGCTGACAGGATGTGAATGGCCAAGGAAGAACTTCTCGAAATGCGCGGGCAAGTGGTCGAGCTGCTGCCCAACGCCATGTTCCGCGTGAAGCTCGAGAATGGCCACGAGATCCTCGGCCATACCGCCGGCAAGATGCGCAAGAACCGCATCCGCGTGCTGACCGGCGATGAAGTCCTGGTCGAGCTGACGCCCTATGATTTGACCAAGGGGCGGATCACCTATCGCTTCAAATAAGGCGATGCGGCTGGTCCTTGCCTCGGCGAGCCCGCGCCGCCTCGACTTGCTGGCGCGGATCGGGGTCGCGCCCGACGCCGTCGCCCCCGCCGATATCGACGAAAGTGTGCCCAAAGGCGAGTTGCCGCGCGATCACGCGCTGCGGCTGGCGCGTGAGAAGGCAGTCGCCGTCGCGGCGAACAATTCCGACGCCTTGGTGCTGGCCGCCGACACGGTGGTCGCCGTCGGCCGGCGAATCCTCCCCAAGGTCGATGACGAGGCGACGCTGCGCGCCTGCATGGCCTTGCTGTCGGGGCGGCGCCACCGGGTGATGACCGGCGTCGCGCTGGCGATTCCCGGCGGCGAGGTTCGCACCCGGCTGGTCGAGACGATGATCGCCATGAAGCGGCTCAGCCCGCAAGAAATCGACCATTACGCCAGTCACGGCGAATGGCGCGGCAAGGCCGGCGGCTATGCGCTGCAAGGCTATGGCGAAGTCTATGTCCGCCACATCGCCGGCAGCTATTCGAACGTCGTCGGCTTGCCGCTGGCGGAAACTCGGGTGCTGCTGAAGAGCGCCGGCTTCGACCTTGCCTGACTGGCTGGTCGAGCACGGGATCGGCGAGTGCCGGGCGGTGCGCATCGCCGGCGGCGAGATCGTCGCCGCGCGAATCTTCCTCGAAGGGGTAGTGCCGGCCGGCAGCATCCTGGAAGCGCGACTGGCGCGGTCCGGCAAGCCGGCGATCGCCGTCGCCGATGGCCGAGACTATGTCCTGCGCGACGGCGCGCCGGCCGCGACCGAGGGACAGCCGATCGCGATCGAAGTGGTGCGCGAGACTATCCCCGGCGCCGAGCCGTGGAAGCGGCCGCTGGCTAAGGTCAGCACCGAGCCACCGCATGCGCTGCAGTTCGAAGCCGAAGCATTGGCGTTCCCGACTCCACATGACCTGTTGGAGGAAGCCGGCTGGTCCGATTTGATCGAGGAAGCTCGTAGCGGCATCGTCGCTTTTGCCGGCGGCGCCCTGCGCGTGTCGCCGACGCCGGCGATGACCCTGATCGACGTCGACGGCGGCTTGCCGCCGCTCGAGCTGGCGATGGCGGGAGCGAAGGCGGCGGCGCGGGCGATCCTTCGCCACGGCATCGGCGGCTCGATCGGCGTCGATTTGCCGACCGTCCAGGGCAAGGAGCAACGGGTCGCCATCGGCGCCGCGGTCGACGCCATCCTGTCCAATCCGTTCGAGCGCACCGCCGTCAACGGCTTCGGCTTCCTGCAGATCGTCCGGCCGCGCCGGCATGCGTCCTTGTTCGAGCTGGCCGCCGACCGCGCGGCGTTCGAGGCGCGGGCGCTGCTCCGCCAGGCGGCGCGCGAGACCGGCGCCATCCGCCTCGCCGCCCACCCGGCGGTCACCGCCGTGCTGGAGGCTCATCCCGACTGGCTGGCGGCGCTGGCGCGGCAGATCGGCGGCGCCGTCGGCTTGCGTCCGGACCCGAGGCTCACCATCTCCGGCGGCCATGCCGAGAACAGCTGAAACCAGCGCCAAGGGCTGCCCCTATTGCGGCCATCCGACGCATCGCGACTTCGCGCCCTTCTGCTCGCGCGGGTGCAAGGACCGCGACCTGTTGAAGTGGCTTGGCGACGGCTATCGCATCGCCGGCCCGCCGGCCGACGAAGCCGATCTTGCCGGGGTGGACAGCACCGGCGACGACAGTTAGGGACGCCCAGCCTCGCGGGACCGGCCGGTCCCGATACGTGGGCCCAGGTAGCTCAGTTGGTAGAGCACGTGACTGAAAATCACGGTGTCGGCGGTTCGATCCCGTCCCTGGGCACCATCGCGGCTTGCAGCCGATCCGGGGGATCGGCGAAGCCCGGGATCCGAGGTCGCTGATCCCGCTTCCGCTCTGAGGCTTCCGACTAAACCGCCCGCACCGCCGCCACCGCGCGATCCCAGCATTCGATGCGCCGGTCGCGGAGCTCCGCGTCGCAGGCCGGGCTGAAGCGCTTCACCCCGCCCCGCACCGCCGACGCCGCATCCGCCAACGAAGCGAACAGCCCGCAGCCAACCCCGGCGAGCATCGCCGCGCCGAGCGCGCTGGTCTCGACATTGGCCGGGCGCTCTACCTCGAGGCACAGCAAATCGGCCAGGTCCTGGGCAAGGAAACCGTTCGCCGCCATGCCGCCGTCGATCCGCAGCGACGACCAGTCGATGCCGTCGGCGGCGAAGGCGCGCTGCAGCTCGAAGCTCTGGTTGGCGACGGCTTCCAGCGCGGCGCGGACGATGTGGGCGCGGGTCGAACCCAAGGTCAGGCCGAGGATAGCGCCGCGGGCGTCGGGATCCCAGTGCGGCGCGCCGAGCCCGGTGAAAGCCGGGACGATGGTGACACCGGCGCTGTCGGCGACCGAGCGCGCCAAGGCCTCACTCTCGGCCGAGGTGGCGATCAGGCCGAGTCCGTCGCGCAACCATTGCATCATGCTGCCGGCGACGAACAAGGAACCTTCGAGCGCGTAGCGGCGCTCGCTTTCTATTTGCCAGGCGACGGTAGCGAGCAGGCGGTGGCGCGACACCGGCGGCGCCTCTCCGGCATGGGTGAGGACAAACGTCCCTGTGCCGAAGGTGGCCTTGGTGTCGCCGGGCGCGAAGCAGGCCTGGCCGATCGCCGCCGCCTGCTGGTCGCCGGCGATACCGCAAATCGGGATCGGGACACCGAACAAATCGGCGACAGTCGCGCCGAGCTGACCGGCGCTATCGCAGATTTCCGGCAGCACCGAGCGCGATACGCCGAACAAATCGCACAAGCCCTCATCCCAGCCGCCGGTCAGGCTCATCAGCGCGGTGCGCGAGGCGTTGGTCGCATCGCTGAGATGCAGCCCGCCGGTCAGCCGAAAGACCAGCCAACTGTCGATCGTGCCGATGGCGAGATTGGCGCCGGCCTCTTTTACCTGCGGCCAATGGTCGAGCGCCCAGCGGATTTTGGACGCGCTGAAATAAGGGTCGAGCAGCAGTCCGGTCGCCGCCTGCAGCGCCGGCTCGTGGCCGTCGTCCCGCAATTGCTCGCAGAAGGGCGCGGTGCGTCTGTCCTGCCAGACGATGGCGGGCGCCAGCGCCTGGCCGGTTCGTTTGTCCCAGAAGACGATGGTCTCGCGCTGGTTGGTCAGGCCGATGGCGGCGATACGGTCGGCGCCGCCGGCCTGCTCGACCATGGCCTGGGCGGCGGTCAGGCTCAGCTGCCATATTTCCTCGGGATCCTGCTCGACCCAGCCGGGGCGCGGGAAGTGGCTGACGAACGGCTGCTGCGCCAGGCCCAAGCTGTTGCCAGCCGGGTCGAACAACATCGCCCGCGCGCTCGACGTGCCTTCGTCGATGACCAGCAGACGATCGCTCATGGCTCAGCCGGGCGGCAGTTCGCCGTGGCCTTCCTTGCGGGCCTTGTTGCCGAGCACCGCCATGGCGGCGGCCATGACCAGGCCAAGCGCCGGCCGCAGGCCCAAGCCGTCGTTGTAGAATGCGACCAGCGCCGCGATCAGGAACAATGCCGCGGCGACAATATAAATCCGCCAGTCCGATGCCCAACGCATAAGTGGCCCTCCCCCAAACCCGGCGAACCTGCTCGCCGGGCTCGGCTTTGGCAAGCACTCAGAGTTTATCGGTCAGCTCCGGGACAATCTTGAACAGGTCGCCGACCAGGCCGATGTCGGCGACCTGGAAGATCGGCGCCTCCTCGTCCTTGTTGATGGCGACGATGGTCTTCGAATCCTTCATGCCGGCAAGGTGCTGAATCGCGCCGGAGATGCCGATCGCGACATAGACTTCGGGGG
>DAIPLM010000158.1:0-4363 GCA_036769205.1 Sphingomicrobium sp. | reverse complement strand
CGGCACAAGGCCGTGCCCTCCTCGAAGGCGTCCTCTCCTGCTCCGCCATCGGCAGCCCCCAAACGGTGCGCGGCGAAGTCGAGGCGTTCGTCGCCCGCACCGGCGCCGACGAGCTGATGGTCACCTCGCAGATTTACGACCATGCGGCGCGCCTGCGGTCGTACGAAATTCTGGCAGAGTGCGTTCTTCGATAGGCAATTCCCTATTGCATCTAGGGAACAAATAGGGAACATGGATGGGCTTGGAGTCGCCCGTCATGCTTGTCCTCACCCCCGCCATGCTGATCGCCATCGCCGCGCTGATCAGCAGCTTTTCGGCTTTTATCTGGACGCTTCGGCGCAAGCCGTGACGCGCGCTCCGCGCGCCGCAGTGCCGCGCCCTTGCTTGACCGGCGCTCGCGCTTCTATTGGCGGGAAATGCAGAAGATTTATCCCAATGCCGCGGCGGCGCTCGACGGCGTGCTCAAAGACGGAATGACGATCGCGGCGGGCGGTTTCGGCCTGTGCGGAATCCC
Source organism: Sphingomicrobium sp. (assembly GCA_036769205.1). Lineage (GTDB taxonomy): Bacteria > Pseudomonadota > Alphaproteobacteria > Sphingomonadales > Sphingomonadaceae > Sphingomicrobium. The sequence goes on along the minus strand of DAIPLM010000158.1, from coordinate 3,849 downwards.
CGAACGGCTGATCGACGCGATCGTAGCCAGCGGGGTGAAGGACCTCACCATCGCCTCCAACAACGCGGGGATCGACAACGAGGGGCTCGGCAAGCTGCTGCGCACGCGCCAGGTCGCCAAGATGATCTCCTCCTACGTCGGCGAGAACAAGGAGTTCGAGCGCCAGTTCCTGGCCGGCGAGATCGAGATCGAGTTCACGCCGCAAGGCACGCTGGCCGAGCGGATGCGCGCGGGCGGCGCGGGGATCGCGGGCTTCTACACGCGCACCGGGGTCGGGACGCAGGTCGCGGAGGGCAAGGAAGTCAAGGAATTCGACGGCGAGACCTATGTGCTCGAGCGCGGCATCCGCGCCGACCTCAGCATCGTCAAGGGGTGGAAGGCGGACGAGAGCGGCAACCTCATGTTCCGCAAGACCGCGCGCAACTTCAACCAGCCGGCGGCGACCTGCGGCAAAATCTGCGTCGCCGAGGTTGAGGAGATCGTGCCGGTCGGCAGCCTCGACCCCGACTGCATCCATCTGCCGTCGATCTACGTCAACCGCCTGGTCCTCGGCGCGCCCTACGACAAGAAGATCGAGTTCCGCACCGTGCGCGAAAGGGAGGTTGCGTAATGCCCTGGGACCGCAACCAGATGGCGGCGCGGGCCGCGCAGGAATTGCAGGACGGCTATTACGTCAACCTCGGCATCGGCATCCCGACGCTGGTCGCCAACAACATCCCGGCGGGAATGACGGTGACGCTGCAGAGCGAGAACGGCATGTTGGGCATCGGCCCGTTCCCCTATGACGACGAGGTCGACGCCGATCTGATCAACGCCGGCAAGCAGACCGTCAGCGAGCTGCCGCAGACCGCCTTCTTCGGCTCCGAGCAGAGCTTCGCGATGATCCGCGGCGGGCATATCGATCTGGCCGTGCTGGGGGCGATGGAAGTCGCCGAGAACGGCGACCTCGCCAACTGGATGATCCCGGGCAAGATGATCAAGGGCATGGGCGGGGCGATGGACCTGGTCGCCGGGGTCAAGAAGATCATCATCGTCATGGACCACACTTCCAAGCACGGCGAGCCCAAGTTCATCCCCGAATGCACCCTGCCGCTGACCGGCAAGAATGTCGTCGACATGATCGTCACCGACCTTTGCGTGTTCCAGCGGCCGGACCATCAGTCGCCGTTCAAGCTGGTCGAGCTGGCGCCGGGGGTGAGCGCCGAGGAAGTGCGCGGGAAGACGACGGCGCATTACGTCGAATGAGGGCATTGCTCTCACACGAGCCGGGCCCGCCCGAGACCCTGCGCCTGAGTGAGCTGCCCGATCCGACGCCAGGGCCGGGCGAACTGCTGGTCCGGGTCCGTGCCTGCGCCATCAATTATCCCGACGTCCTGATCATCGAAGACAAGTACCAGATGCGACCTCCGCGGCCGTTCGCACCTGGAGGCGAGGTCGCCGGCGAGGTGATCGCGGTCGGCGACGGCGTGGCCGACTGGCGGGTCGGTGAGCGTACGATCGCGGTCACCGGTTTCGGCGGGTTGGCGGAGATGGTGGTGGTGCCGGCGAAGAATGCGTTTCGGCTGCCGGCCGAGCGCAGCTTCGAGGACGGGGCGGCGCTGCTGCTGACCTATGCGACCGCGATCCATGGCCTCTATGATCGGGGGCGGCTGCAGGCCGGTCAGACTTTGCTGGTGCTCGGCGCGGCGGGCGGGGTCGGGCTGGCGGCGGTCGAGCTTGGCAAGGCCAAAGGCGCGCGGGTGATCGCCGCCGTGTCGAGCGAGGCCAAGGCCGCCGCCGCCCGCGAGGCCGGCGCCGACGCGGCGATCGTCTATCCGCGCGGGCCGTTCGACAAGGACGGGCAGAAGGCGCTGGCCGAGCAGTTCAAGGCGGCGGTCGGGCCAGGTGGCGCCGACGTCATTTTCGATCCGGTCGGCGGCGATTATGCCGAGCCGGCGCTCCGCGCCATCGCCTGGGAAGGCCGTTATTTGGTCGTCGGCTTCCCCGCCGGAATCCCGAAGCTGCCGCTCAACCTGACCCTGCTGAAGAGTTGCGATGTCTGCGGCGTCTTCTGGGGCGCGTTCGCCGCCCGCGACCCGAAGGCCAATGCCGGCCATGTCGCCGAATTGTTTCGTCTGTGGAACGCGGGCGAGATCGCCCCCAAAGTCAGTGCCACTTACCCGCTCGACCGCGCCGGCGAGGCGATCGCCGCCATGGCCGCGCGCCAGGCCATCGGCAAGCTGGTCGTGACGCTGGACTGATCCGCCGCCAATCCCTATCTCGCGCTGGCCATTGAGTAAGGATCTTGCATGAGCACGTTCGAGGATCGCCAGCGCGCGTTCGAGACGAAATTCGCCCGCGACGAGGAGATGCAGTTCCGGGTCATTGCCCGCCGCAACCGGCTGCTCGGTGAATGGGCGGCGCGGCTGATGGGGCTCAACCAGGCCGAGGCCGAAAGCTATGCCAAGGACGTCATCCGCGCCGACTTCGAGGAAGCCGGCGACGAGGACGTGGTCCGCAAGCTGCTCGGCGACCTGACCTCGGCCGGGGTCGATTGCGACGAGGCCAGGATCCGCGAGGCATTGGGCCACAAACTGGTCGAGGCGAAGCGCCAGCTGATCGAGTCCACCGACTGATGGCAATGGCCGCCGACGAGATACAGGCGATGATCGTCGCCGCCATTCCCGATGCGCGGGTCGAGATTCGCGACCTGGCCGGCGACGGCGATCATTATGCGGCGCGGGTGATCAGCGAGACGTTCGCCGGCATGAGCCGGGTCAAGCAGCACCAGGCCGTCTATGCCGCGCTCAAGGGAAAAATGGGGGGCGAGCTGCACGCTTTGCAGCTGGAAACCGCAATTCCTACCGGAGACGATCAATGACCGACGCGAAGCAGCGCATCGAGGCGCTGGTAAAAGCCAATGACGTGGTGCTGTTCATGAAGGGCACGCCCTTGTTCCCGCAATGCGGCTTTTCCAGCCGCGCGATCAGCATCCTCGACCACCTCGGCGTGCCGTTCGAGACGGTCGACGTGCTCGCCGACCAGGACATCCGCGCCGGCATCAAGGACTATTCCGACTGGCCGACCATTCCCCAGCTCTATGTGAAGGGCGAGTTCGTCGGCGGTTCCGACATCATGATGGAAATGTTCGAAAGCGGCGAGCTCAAGCAATTGGTGGCGGCCGAAGCCGAATAGCGAGTCGGGAAAAAGGAAAGGGCGGCAGGCGGGACCAGAAAACCGCCGTGCCGCCCTTTGATTTGGTTTGTGGAACCAAGTGGACGCTATAACTGATGCAACCGCCGTGCCAAATGGCGGGAACCGCGCAAATCAGCGAAAAATGACTCGGTCGAGGCGCGCCGTCATCGCCAAGCTGTAAGCGATTCCGACAGTTTGAGACCCCAATTGCGTCTCTCGCGAATTTCATTGTTTACAGTTGTAGTCGTTTCGGTTACGGCTGTAGTCGAAAGGGGTGGCGATGGACACGCGCATCACCGATGCCGAGCTCGACGTGATGGAGGCCTTGTGGGGAGCGGACGAGCCGCTGACCGCCGCCGAGATCGCCGAGCGCGTCGACCAGAGCCGCGACTGGACGCTGGCGACCGTCAAGACGATGCTGTCTCGGCTCGCCGCCAAGGGCGCGATTTCCTACCGCGTCGAGGGCCGCCGCTTCCTCTATTCGCCGGCGATCGAGCGCCAGTCCTATGTCGGCTCGGAATCGCGGCGGTTCGTCGACAAATTGTTCGGCGGCCGTCTATCGCCGCTGGTCGCCCGCCTCGCCGAGGAAGATAGCCTCGACGACGAAGACATCGCCGCCATCGAGGCGATCCTGAAGGAGCTTAGGGACCAAACCCTACCATGACGGAGATCGTG
>DAIPLM010000157.1:409-4399 GCA_036769205.1 Sphingomicrobium sp. | reverse complement strand
GGCGCGTCGCTGGTGAAGTTCATGACGTCGGTGACGCGGCTGTCGATATGGCCCTGGATGATGACAACGTCGTTGGGCCGCTCCGTGCCGCGCTGGATGGCGACCATGTCGCACACCCGCGTCGGTGTCGGCACGCGCTTGCCGGTCACCGTGTCGCACGGGCGGACAGTCGGCAGGCCGAAGCTTTCGAACCGGCTTTTGGTCCAGTCGAGCGCCGCGCCGATGCCGCGCCTGGGGTCGGTCTGCGAAGACAGGGTGTGCCGCGTGCCGAAGCTGACCAGCTTGGCGACGGTCGTCTTCATCTCGGCGCCGCTGACCGGCTGCACCCATTGGCGCAGCCTGGCATCATTGTCGGGGGACTGAGCGAGGGCGGCGGATGTCGCGAACAGCGAGGCGAGCAAAAGCAGTTTTCTCATGGGCGCTGCGATGAACCCGAGCGCGGCGGCTTGGCAAGCCTTCAGTCGAAACTTGCCATGCTTTAGTCGAAGCGCGGCTGCGCCGCCGAATATCCTCCCTAGGCGGGTCGCAAATCACCGGGGGTTCTCATGCTTCGCACGTTGCTGCTTGCTCTATTGTTCGTCACCGCGCCCGCCACCGCCAAGGGCGTCGACGACCTCCTCGCCGCCGATCGCGCCTTCGCTGCCGCATCGGTCAAGCTCGATCCGGTCGCCGGGATCACGTCGATGCTCGACGACGAAGCCGCCATGCCGTTGCCGGGCAAAGGCATCGTCACCGGCAAGGCCGCCATCGCCGAGGCGTTCCGGGCCAGCCCCGCCTTCAAGGACGGCCACGTCGCCTGGGCGCCGGTGCGAGGCGGCATTTCCGCCGACGGGACGCAGGGGTTCACCTACGGTTTCCTCACCGTCGGCTCGGGCGACGAGGTGAAGCGCGACCGCAAATATCTCGCCTATTGGGTCAAGCGCCCGGCCGGCTGGCGGGTCGTCGCTTATCGCCAGCAGCCGCGCGAGGCCGGCGCGGTGTCGAGCGCGATGTTCGCCCCGGCCCTGCCCGGCTTCACCGCCAAGCCGAAGACGGACGCCAAACGCATGGCCGCCAACCAGGCCAGCCTCGCCGCCGCCGAGCGGGCCTTCTCCGACCGCGCCCAAATCGTCGGCCTCAAGAAAGCGTTCGCTGAATTTGGCCGTCCGGACGCGATGAACATGTATGCCGGCGCCGGCTTTGCTTTCGGCCTCGACGCGGTGGTCGCCGGCTTCAAGGAGGAAGGCCCGGCGAAGATCCACTGGGGCACGGAGAAGGCCTTCGTCGCCTCCAGCGGCGACCTCGGCGTGTCGATCGGCACGATCCGCCCCAACGAACCGCCCAAGACCGGCGAGCCCGACGGCTTCCCCTTCTTCACCGTGTGGAAGCGAGAGAAGCCGGGCGCGCCGTGGCGGTATATCGCGGAGTAGCGGCGAGTCGCTCGCTGGCAATTCCATGTCCTCGGGTCTAGTGGAGCCGCGACCCCGGAATCAGAGAGGACGCTCCACAGCATGTTGCGTGACATCGACCATTTCATCGCCGGCGAAAGCTATGCCTCGGGCACGCGCTCGGGCGAGGTGTTCGACCCCAATCGCGGCTCGGTCCAGGCGAAAGTGAAGCTCGGCACCGCCGCAGACCTGCAGCGCGCGGTCGACGCGGCCAAGGCAGCGCAGCCGGCCTGGGCGGCGACCAACCCGCAGCGCCGCGCCCGGGTCATGTTCCGCTACAAGGAGCTGATCGAGGCCCATATGGACGAGCTCGCCGAACTCTTGTCGAGCGAGCACGGCAAGGTCGTCGCCGACGCCCGCGGCGACGTCCAGCGCGGCCTCGAGGTCATCGAATATGCCTGCGGCATCCCGCAGGCGCTGAAGGGCGAATTTACGATGGGCGCCGGCCCCGGCATCGACGTTTATTCGCTGCGCCAGCCATTGGGCATCGGCGCCGGCATCACCCCGTTCAACTTCCCGGCGATGATCCCGATGTGGATGTTCGGCATGGCCATCGCTTGCGGCAACGCCTTTATCCTCAAGCCCAGCGAGCGCGACCCCAGCGTGCCGGTGCGGCTCGCCGAGCTGATGACCGAGGCCGGCCTGCCCGACGGCATCCTCAACGTCGTCCACGGCGACAAGGAGATGGTCGACGCCATCCTCGACCACGCCGACATCGCGGCGGTCAGCTTCGTCGGATCATCCGACATCGCGCAATATATCTATTCGCGCGGGACGGCGAACGGCAAGCGGGTGCAGGCCTTCGGCGGCGCCAAGAACCACGGCATCGTCATGCCCGACGCCGACTTGGACCAGGTCGTCAACGATCTCACCGGCGCCGCCTTCGGCTCGGCCGGCGAGCGCTGCATGGCGTTGCCGGTGGTCGTCCCCGTCGGCGACGAGACCGCCGAGCGCCTACGCGAGAAATTGATCCCTGCCATCGAGAAGCTGCGCGTCGGCGTCTCGACCGATTCGGACGCGCATTACGGGCCGGTGGTCAGCAAGGCCCACCGCGAGCGGATCGAGCATTATATCCAGATGTGCATCGACGAGGGCGGCGAGCTGGTGGTCGACGGCCGCGGCTTCACGCTCCAGGGCAACGAAGAAGGCTTCTTCATCGGCCCGACCTTCTTCGATCACGTCAAACCCAGCTTCCAGAGCTACCGGGAAGAGATTTTCGGGCCGGTGCTGCAGATGGTCCGGGCCAGGGATTTCGACGAAGCGGTGCGGCTGCCATCCGAGCATGAGTACGGCAATGGCGTCGCCATCTTCACCCGCAACGGCCATGCCGCGCGCGAATTCACGGCGCGGGTCAATGTCGGCATGGTCGGCGTCAACGTGCCGATCCCGGTGCCGGTCAGCTATCACAGCTTCGGCGGCTGGAAGCGCTCGGGCTTCGGCGACATCGGCCAGTACGGCCAGGAGGGCTTGCGCTTCTGGACCAAGACCAAGGTCGTCACCCAGCGCTGGCCCGACGGCGGCCCGCACGGCGAGAATGCCTTCAACATTCCGACCATGGCTTGAACCAAGACGGTAGGCCCGCGTTTTTAGCGGCATGAAAGCCTTCCTCGCCGCGATTCCCCTCGCCTTCCTGCTCGGCGCCGTCGCCTGCAGCAAGAACGAGCCGGTCGATCAGGCCGCTGACAACACGGCGGGCCTGAACGCGGTCGTCGCCCAGGCCAACGCCACCGCCGAGGCGGTGCACGAGAATGCCGACGCGAGCCCGCCGGCGCCCGGGACCGGCGGCAATGCGATCACCCCGCCCTCCCCCGTACCCGGCGCGGTCATTCCCGCCCGATACCAAGGCCGCTGGGGCATGGTCCCGGCCGACTGCACCTCGACGCGGGGCGACAACAAGGGGCTGATGACGATCGGCGACACCAGCATCCGCTTTTATGAATCGACAGCGACGCTGGAAGAGCAGCGCCCGGCCATCGCCACCAGCTTCTCGGGCCGCTTCGCCTTTCGCGGCGAAGGCCAGAGCTGGGAGAAGGTGATGACCTTCACCCGCACCGGCGACACGCTCAAGCGCGCCGAGAAAGACGGCACGTTCACTTACGCCCGCTGCTGACGGCGAAGCGACTTAAAGGGAGGACCGCAATGAAGCTCTATTATTCCCCCGGCGCCTGCTCGCAGGCCCCCCACATCGCGCTGACCGAAGCCGGCATCGAGTTCGAACCGGTCCAGGTCGACCTGCGCGCCAAAAAGCTGGCGGATGGCTCCGATTATCTCGCGGTCAACCCGAAGGGCGCCGTCCCCGCCTTGGGCTTGCCAGAAGGCGAGGTGCTGACCGAAAATGCGGTGATCCTGCAGTTCATCGGCGACTTGAAGCCGGAGACGGGATTCCTGCCGCCGCTCGGCCATCTGGATCGGTACCGCGTGCTCGAATGGCTGAACTTCATCGCCACCGAGCTGCACAAGAGCTTCACGCCCTTGTTCAAGCCCGATGCCGGCGAAGAAACGAAGAATTTCTATCGCGACGTCATTGGCGAGCGCCTCGATTATGTCGACCGCGCGCTCGGTG
>DAIPLM010000157.1:0-399 GCA_036769205.1 Sphingomicrobium sp. | reverse complement strand
GATGTCGGCGACGATGCGAAGAGCTTCGCCAGGCGGACGATCGAGGCCAAGCTCGATTATGTCGACCAGGCGTTCGGCGACGGGCCGTTCCTGATGGGCGAGCAACTGACGCTGCCCGATTTCTATCTGTTCGTCATGACTGGCTGGGCCGGGAATATGGGCATCAGCCTCGACCGCCGGCCCAGGCTCGAGACTTTCCGGGAGATGATGCTCGGGCGGGCGGCGGTGCGCCGGGTGTTGGAGCGGGAAGGGCTGCTGCAGGCGGAGCCGGCCGACTGAGCCTGGCCGCACTTGCTGTCGCCACGGGGCCAGCTTAGAGCCGCGCTCCATGCCGCATCAATTCGACCTCAACGACGATCAGCTGCAGATCCAGGAGATGGCGCGGAAGTTCACCGCCGA
>DAIPLM010000156.1:0-4416 GCA_036769205.1 Sphingomicrobium sp. | reverse complement strand
CGAGCGCCTTGGCGAACACGGATGTATAGCTCGGCGGGCCGCCGCCCGGACCCTTATCCTGCTTGCCCGAGACGACGTCGAACTTGACGACGCCGTGATATTTGTCGGCGGCATTCTCGGCCGGGGCATAGCCCTTGCCTTTTTTGGTGACGACGTGGACCAGCATCGGCCCTTCGTCGGCGTCGCGGACATTCTCCAGCACCTCGACCAGTGCTTCGACATTATGGCCGTCGACCGGGCCGACATAATAGAAGCCCAGCTCCTCGAAGAGCGTGCCGCCGGTCAGCCAGCCGCGGGCATATTCCTCGACCTTGCGGCCCCAGTCGTGGATGGCATCGGGCATTCGCCGGGCGAGCTTCTGGGCGACCCGGCGCGGGGTCAGATATTTGCTCGACGACACCAGCCGCGCCAGGCTGTTGCGCAGGGCGCCAACCGGCGGCGCGATCGACATGTCATTGTCGTTCAAGATGACGATCAGCCGGTTGCCGGCGGATTCGGCATTGTTCATCGCCTCATAGGCCATGCCCGCGCTCAAGGCCCCGTCGCCGATGACCGCGATCGCCCGGCCGGGGTCGCCGGCCAGCTTGTTGGCGATGGCGAAGCCCAAAGCGGCGCTGATGCTGGTCGAGCTGTGGGCGGCGCCGAACGGGTCATACTCGCTCTCGCTGCGGCGGGTAAAGCCGCTCAGCCCGCCGCCCTGACGAAGCGTGCGGATGCGGTCGCGGCGGCCGGTGACGATCTTGTGCGGATAGGCCTGGTGGCCGACATCCCAGATTAGCCGGTCCTTGGGAGTGTCGAACACATAATGGACCGCGACAGTCAGCTCGACGACGCCGAGGCCGGACCCCAGATGCCCGCCCGACTGCGACACCGCCGAAATCATCTCGGCGCGTAGCTCGTCGGCCAGTTGCGGCAATCGCGCCTTGTCGAGCGCGCGAATGTCGGCCGGCCATTGGACGGTATCGAGAAGCGGGGTTTGGGGACGGTCTGCCATCGCCGGGGGCCTTATCCCCAAGCCGCCGCCCTGTCACCAACCGGCCGCTTCAGGCGGACGATTTCAGCAATTGCTCAGGAAATGCTCAGCTGCAGTCGCCGCACTTGCCGCGGACTTCGATCACCGGGCGGCTGGCGGCGAAGCCGGCGTTTGCGGCGGCCTCGCGAACGCCAGTGGTGACACTGTCGTCGTCGAGGTGCGTCGTCTGCCCGCAACTGTCGCAAATCAGGAAGATGCAATCGTGCAGGCAGCCCGGGTGCTGGTTGGCGACATAGGCGTTGGCGCTCTCGACCCGCATTGCCAGGTTGGACGAGACGAACAGATCGAGGATGCGATAAACGCTGTTGGCGGCGACCCTGCGGCTCTGCTTTTTCGACACTTCCTCGGCGATGTCATAGGCCGAGGCCGGCCGCCTGAACCCGGCGAGCGCCTGGAAAACGGCTTCGCGCATGTCGGTCCATTGCTCGCCGCGCTGGGTCAGCCGGTCCCTGGCCGCCGCTTTCAGCGACTCGCCCTTGTGGAGATGATGATCGTGTCGCGCCATAAGAGGGAAATAGGCCGTTAAGGTCGCAGGAACAAGCATCAGCACCGTGCTCGCCATGCCCCCGGCATGGCTGCGCGCGAGTGCTACTCCGCGGCGATCAGGTTCAAGCGGTGGCCGAGGGCGAGGATGCCGACCCCGATGATGGTGTAGAGCGCTTCGGTGCCGTTATGCGGCAGCGTCAAGGCGCCGGCCATGACCCCGAGGCCGAGGCCGCCGACCGCGCTCGGCATCGAATAGCCATGCTCGAGGATGCCGCGGCCAAGGGCGATGGCGCCCATCACCATCGCCAGGCTCAAGCCCACCTCATGGATGATCGGCGCGCCGAGCACGCCGCCGGCCGCCGACAGCAGAGCCAGCAGGACGGTGGTGCCGACGCAATGCACCAGGCACAGGCCAGACAGGCCCATGGCGATCCGGTCGAGCCGGGTGGTCGAGAGGGTGATGGCATTCATCGCGTCGCGGTGAGATAGCGTAACATTACGCGAGATACAATATCACATCGCCGATTTTTCGGCCGCCTTGGCAGGGCGCGCTGGCGCCGCCATAGGCGCGCGGATGGACTCGACCGCCTCCACCCGCCCGCTCGCTCTGTCGCGCTGGCTATTCGCCGTCGCGGCTTTGGTGTTCGCGATGGTGGTCGTCGGCGGCATCACCCGCCTGACCGAAAGCGGCCTCAGCATCACCGAATGGAAGCCGATCAGCGGCGCTATCCCGCCGCTGACCCATGACGACTGGGCCCGCGCCTTCGCGCTGTACCAGCAGACCCCCGAATATCGGCAGATCAACGGCCCGGCGGGCATGGACCTGGCCGGCTTCAAGTTCATCTTCTTCTGGGAATGGGTGCACCGGTTCCTCGGCCGGCTGATGGGGCTCGCCTTCGCGCTGCCGCTCGCCTGGTTCGCGGTCAAGCGAGCGATTCCGAAGGGCTATGGGTCGCGGTTGGTGGCGCTGCTGCTGCTTGGCGGGGCGCAGGGCGCGCTCGGCTGGTACATGGTGATGTCGGGACTGACGACCCGCACCGACGTCAGCCATTTCCGGCTGTCGGCACATCTGCTGCTGGCCCTGTTCCTGTTCGCCGCCCTGATCTGGGCGGCGCTCGATTTTCGCCGGCTGGCGCTGGCGGGCGAACGGCCGGCGCGATTGACCGCCTCAGCGGTTTGGACGTTCCTGATCCTCTTCATCCAGCTGCTGCTCGGCGCCTGGGTGGCGGGGCTCAACGCCGGCTATGTCGCCTCCGACTGGCCGCTGATGCAGGGCAAATTCCTCCCGGACGGGGTCGACTGGTCGCGGGGCGTCTTGTTCGCCTTCGCCAATGACCCTTATCTCATCCATTTTCTCCACCGCTGGTGGGCCTGGGTGGTGGTCGCGGCGCTGGTGATCTTCGCCCGCCGGGTCCGCCCGCTCGACCGCAAGGCGTCGATCGCCATCCATACCGCCTTCGGCACCCAGATCCTGCTCGGCATCGCCACGGTGATGAGCGGGATGAATATCGAGCTGGCCGTGCTTCACCAGGCGGTCGGAGCCTTGGTCGTCGCCTCGGTGGCATGGGGCGCGCACGTTATTGGAAGGCGACCATGACCGCCGTCACGCTCTACGCCGTCTTCGCGGACGCCGCCGAAGCCGAGCGCATCGGCCACCAGATGATCGAGGAGCGCCTGGCCGCCTGCGTCAACATCCTGCCGCCGTGCCGCTCCATCTACCGCTGGGAAGGCGCGGTCGAGACCGCGAGCGAGGTCCCGACCTTGTTCAAGACCACGCTGGACACCGCCGACCGGTTGATCGAGCGCATCACCGAGCTGCACAGCTACGCGAACCCCGCCCTCGCCGTCTGGCCGATCGCCAAGCTCCCCGTCGCCTATGGCGAGTGGGTCGAAGACAGTGTCGGGTAACATTTTACCCGTCTAGAACCGCCCGCTTTTGCTTGACTTTTTGCCCTCTCCCCGCGATTAGGCCGCGCACAGACGCTGGCTCCGCGCCGGCGTTTTCTTTGATTTGGACGAAGGATAAGCAGCCCATGAAGGCGCTGATGAAGACCACCAAGTCGGTCAAGCCGGCCGAGGTCGTGAAGAAATGGCATCTGATCGACGCCGACGGCCTGGTCGTCGGCAGGCTGGCGACGATCGTCGCCAACATCCTGCGCGGCAAGCATAAGCCGAGCTTCACCCCGCACGTCGATTGCGGCGACCATGTCGTCGTCATCAATGCCGACAAGGTGAAGTTCACCGGCCGCAAGCTCGACCAGAAAATCTATTACAAGCACACCGGCTATGCCGGCGGCCTCAAGGAAACGACCGCGGGCAAGGTGCTCGAGGGCCGCTTCCCCGAGCGCGTGCTGGAAAAGGCCGTCGAGCGGATGATCCCGCGCGGGCCGCTGGGCCGCGACCAGATGCGCGCCCTGCACCTCTATAACGGCACCGAGCACCCGCACGCCGGGCAGAACCCGGAAGCGCTCGACGTCGCCGGCATGAACCGCAAGAACAAGGTGGGCGCATAATGGCCGACAAGAAGAAAAGCCTCGCAGACCTCGGCGCGCTGACCAGCGAGACGCCGGAGACCCCCGCCGTCGAGACGACGGAAACCCCCGCCGAAACCGGCGAGACCGAGGCCACCACGGCGACCGCCGCCGCCACGACGGAAGCAGCGGATGCCCCGATCTCGACCCAGGGCCCGCAGATCCAGGCCATCCTGCGCGAGCAGCAACTCGACAAGCACGGCCGCGCCTACGCCACCGGCCGCCGCAAGGACGCCGTCGCCCGCGTCTGGCTGAAGCCGGGATCGGGCAAGATCCTTATCAACGAGCGCGACCAGGAGGTCTATTTCGCGCGCCCGTCGCTGCGCCTGGTGATCAACCAGCCGTTCGGCGTCACCGAGCGCGTCG
>DAIPLM010000155.1:0-4455 GCA_036769205.1 Sphingomicrobium sp. | reverse complement strand
CACGTTCAGCAGCAGATCGGCGCCAAAATCGTCCAGGTCGCCGAGCAGTCGCGCGCCCGCCGCCAGGCCACAGTGGTCATGACCAAGAGCGGCGGCGTCATCGCCGCCGACAATGCCGCCGACATTACCGGCGAAGTGCTCGCCGCGCTCAACCAGCAGCTGCCGGCCGTCAGCGTCACGCCGATGCCGCAGCAACAGCAGAGCAAGCCGCAGGGCCGGTGAGCCAAGACGACGCGAGCAAGCCCGCCATCGGCCCGCTGGATGTCCGGCGGGTGATGGCGGCGCTGCCGCACCGTTACCCGATGCTGCTCGTCGACCGCGTCGAGCGCCTGGTCCCCGACGTCTCGATCACCGCGACCAAGGCGGTGACGATCAACGAGGGCTTCTTCCAGGGCCATTTCCCCGATCGGCCGATCATGCCGGGCGTGCTGATCGTCGAGGCGCTGGCCCAGGCCGCCGGTGTGCTGGCGGTGGAATCGCTCGGTCTCGCCGGAACCGGCAAGCTGGTCTATTTCATGGCGATCGACAACGCCAAGTTTCGGGCGCCGGTCGAACCGGGCGTGCTGCTGACCCTCGAAGTCGAGTTCGTCCAGAAGCGAACCTCTGTCTGCAGGTTCGCTGGCAGGGCGCTGGTCGACGGCAAGCTCGCCGCCGAAGCCCAGTTCACGGCGATGATCGCCGATCCGCCAGCCTGATCCCGACGAACAGGCTGCGCCCCTCGGTGCGGTAGCCTGCTGACTCCTCGTATCTCGCGTCGAACAGATTTGAGCCGCGAACGTGGACTTGCATGCCCGGTGCGATCTCGTAGGCGACTCGGGCGCCGGCCAGCCAGTAGGCATCGACCCGGACGATACCGAATGGCGCGACCTCGAGGAAATCGTGCCGGGCACCGACATAGGCCAGCGACGCCCCGTAACGCCATGGTCCGAACGCGCCGTCAACGGTGATCGCGCCACTGTGCTTGGGCCGCCGGAGTTCCTTCACCTGGTCTCCGTCTGTATTGTCCGGCTGGGTGGCCCGGAGGTATCCGTAATTCGCCGACAATCGCAGCGCTGCCACTGGCCGCCAGCCAAACTCGGCCTCGATACCCCAGCGCCGGCTCGTCCCGGTGCTGTTCGCGGTGCTCGACAGCAAGGTCTGGAAGTCAAACGTGTCGACGATCTCATCTTGCAGGCGCTGTTGAAAGGCGGTCAACGAGGCCGCCAAATTGGATCGGCGAAACCGAACAGAGCCTTCGAATCCGCGCGAGTTTTCCGGCTTAATAGACGGATTTCCCACGAAATTATTGGGAAAAAATCCGTAAAGGTCGAAGAATGTCGGTGGGGCGATGCCTTCGGCATAAGAACCGGCGACGGCGAAGCCCTTGCCCAGATCGGCCAGTAGCGATGCGCGCAGCGACGTCGCGTCCTCGAAGCGATTGAAGACATCGCGGCGCAAGGCGATATCCCCGGTGAACGGCCCGGCGCTCGCGCGCCACTCGACTGTTAGGGCCTGATGGGCGCGGCTGTGGTCCTGATCGGTCGCCAGGCCGGAGACGATCCCGCGTGCCTTGAAGGTCTCCCGCTCGGCTTCGGCGGCGACGACCAGCTTGTGCTCCAGCGGGCCGATGACCAAGCGATGTTCGAGCTGGGCATCGACGGTCCGGCGCGTCCCACTTGTGCGGTTGAGCGAGTCGTCGTCGAGAAAATTGCGGTTGGAAGAGCCCAGCGCGGTGGCGCCGACACGGCCCTTCCAGCGGGATTCCTCATCGCCCAGCGACAGCCAAAGCCGCCCTGCCGCCAGCCGGTTGCGGCTGTTGTCGAGCGTGTCGGTGCGCTCGAAGCTTTTGGGATCGTAGCCGTCGAACTGACTGCGACCGGTGAGGGCGAAGGCGGTTGCGCCGAACGCGAGCCCAGGGCTCGCCTGATACGTGCCGTTAACTCGTCCCGACAGGTTGCGGTAGCCGTCCCGATCTCCACCGGGCGCGCCGAAGCTGTCGATTCCATCCGCCCGTTGCCAACCGACACCGCCAGCGACGCTCGCCTTGCCCGAGACGACGGCGCCCGACGCACTGGCCCGGCGGAAACCGAACGCGCCGCCCTCGGCCGATGCCGCAAAGCCCGGTTCGTCGCCGGCACCACTGACCGCGACGACGCCGCCAATCGCATCGGACCCCCACAGCGCCGATTGCGGGCCGCGCACGACCTCGATCCGCGAGGTAAGATCGGCATTGAGCAATTCGAACCGCGCGAAGTCGCCGGTGGCGGGGTCGTTGGCGCGGATGCCGTCGATGAACAGCAAGGTGTGGTTGTTCTCGGCGCCGCGAATGCGGACTTCGGTGAGCAATCCGGCGGGGCCTTGGGTGGTCACCGCGACCGACGGCGCCATGCGGAGCAAAGCAGGGACCAATGGCTCGCCGAGACGCTCGATGCGCTGGGAATCGAATAAAGTGACGCTGGCTGGGGTCGCGGCCTGGTCCTCGGTGAAGCGCGAGGCGGTGACGACGATCTGGTCGGTGTCGATGGGCAATGCGAGCACAAGAATCCTCCTGTTGACGAACTGTCGTCACAGAGGGATTCGTCCTTCAAGACGTGCCCACGCCCCCGCGGCTGGTCCCGGCCGGGGAAACGGACGACGGACCAAGGCAGGTTCCTGGCTTTGCCAAATGGTCTCGCGACCGGTTCGGCAATCACAGTTGCGGGCACAGCACCGGCATTTCACCGGCTTCCCTTTGAACCGCCCCCGGTCCGCCAACCCCGGGCATGATCCGGGGTAAGGCGGGTGGGCGGCACCTTGACCGGGTACCTTGCTACGGTGGCGCTTGACGGGCTGTCAAATTGGCGATCGACCGATTATGCAATCACCATGACCGCCAACCAGCCCCGACTCATCGCCATCCTTGCCGCCATCCTCATCGCCGCCGCCTTGCGGCTGGTGCCGCACTGGCCGAACTTCACGCCGATCGGCGCGATGGCCCTGTTCGGCGGCGCCTATTTCGGCCGGCGGGCGCTCGCCTTCGCCGCGCCGCTCGGCGCGCTGCTGGTGAGCGATGCCGTCCTCGGCTTCCACGCCGGCATGCCGTTCGTCTACGGCAGCGTCGCTTTGATCGTCCTGCTGGGCTGGGCGATCGCCAAACGGATCACGCCCTTGAGCATCGCCGTCGCTGCCCTTGCTAGCTCGGTGCTGTTCTTCGCCATTACCAATTTCGGCACCTGGCTGGCGAGCGGCATGTACCCGCCGACACTGACCGGCCTCGCCGCCTGCTATGTTGCGGCGATCCCCTTCTTCCAAAACACGCTGGCCGGCGACCTCGCCTTCTCGGCCCTGCTGTTCGGCGGGTTCGCCTTGCTCGAGCAGCGGCTGCCGGTCCTGCGCGCGCCGGTGCCGCGCGCCGCCTGAGGTTGCAACTTCGCGCCGCTTTCGCTAGGCGCGCCCCCACGCTTCGAGGCTGGTCGGAACCAGCCAACACACGAGGAAAACGCCATGAAGTCCGATACCCACCCCGATTACCACATGATCAACGTCGAGATGACCGACGGCACCAAGTTCCAGACCCGCTCGACCTGGGGCAAGGAAGGCGACACGATGCACCTCGACATCGATCCCAAGGTCCACCCGGCCTGGACCGGCGGCAACCAGAAGCTGCTCGACACCGGCGGCCAGGTGGCGCGCTTCAACAAGCGCTTCGGCGGGCTCAGCCTCGGTAAAAAGTAAAAGTTGATCCGCTCGGCCCCGACGATCGAGACCGAGCGGCTGACGCTGCGCGCCTGGACCAAGGCCGATTTCCAGCCATGGTATGCGATCATGCAACAGCCGGAGGTCCACCGCCATTTCGGGCCGGACCCGATCGGCCTGGAGGAATGCTGGCGGCGGCTGTCGGCGGCGGTCGGCGGCTGGCAATTGCTCGGCTTCGGCACCTGGGCGGTCGAGCGTAGGGCAGACGGCAGGCTGGTCGGCAACGTCGGCCTGTTCAATGCCTGGCGCGACCTTCAGCCCGAGTTTGGCGAGGAGCCGGAGATGGGCTGGATCTTCGCCGCCGAAACCCACGGCCAGGGCCTCGCGCTGGAAGCGGGCCGAGCGGCGCTGAACTGGGCCGAATCCCATCTCGATCCGACCCCCATCTGGGCGATCATCGCGCCGGAGAACGCGCCGTCGCTCAAGCTCGCGGAAAGACTAGGCTTCGAAGCCGTTCACGAGACGCCGTACCACGGCGAGCCGACTCTCGTGCTCCGCCGGCTCGCCTGGGCCTGACCTAGAAGGCCGAAATACCGGTGATCGCCCGCCCGATGATCAGGGCGTGGACGTCGTGCGTGCCTTCGTAGGTGTTGACCGTTTCCAGGTTCGCGGCGTGGCGCATGACGTGGAACTCGGCGCTGATGCCGTTGCCGCCGTGCATGTCGCGCGCCTGCCTGGCGATATCGAGCGCCTTGCCGCAATTGTTGCGCTTGATCAGGCTGATCGTCTCCGGGATCAGCT
>DAIPLM010000154.1:0-4499 GCA_036769205.1 Sphingomicrobium sp. | reverse complement strand
AAGGGGGCGCTGTCGACCCATCGCGCGGTCACCACCGGCGTCTATACCTATTCGACCGGGCTGATGGTGCTGAAGGAGATCCTGATTGGCGAGGGCCGCCCGCCAGCCAGCCCGCGGACCTTGCTCAGCGTCCCCTTGTTCCATGTCACCGGCGAGGTGCCGGTGCTCTTGAACAGCTTCGTCATCGGCCGCGGCATGGTGATCATGCCCAAATGGGACGCGACCGAGGCACTGCGGCTGATCGAGCAGGAAAGGATTACCTATTTCGTCGGCGTCCCGACCATGAGCCTCGAGCTGATGAACCATCCCGACCGGGACAAATACGACCTCACCTCGCTGACGGACATTACCGGCGGCGGCGCCCCGCGGCCGGTGGCGCATGTCGAGCGGCTGCGACAAAGCTTCCCCAATTCGCAGCCGGCGCTGGGCTATGGCCTGACCGAGACCAACGCCGTCGGCTGCGCCAACATCTGGGGCAATTATGCCGCCAAGCCGGCGTCCACCGGCCGCCCGCAGGCGCCGTTCGTCGAACTCGCCATCCTTGGCGACGGCGACCACCATCTGGCCGCCGGCGAGCGCGGCGAGATTGGTATCCGCACCGCCGCCAACATCAAGAATTACTGGCGCAACCCGCAAGCGACCGCCGACGCCTTCACCGCCGATGGCTACGTCCGCACCGGCGACGTCGGCTACCTCGACGAGGACGGTTATCTGTTCATCGTCGACCGCAAGAAGGACATCATCATCCGCGGCGGCGAGAATATCAGCTCGGCGGAGGTCGAGGCCGCGCTCTATGCCTGCCCCGACATCGCCGAGGCGTCGGTGTTCGGGACGCCCGACGAGCGGCTTGGCGAGGTGCCGATCGCGGTCATCCATCCCCGCGACGGCAGCGGCCTCGACGAGGCGAGGCTGCGCGCGTTCCTGGTCGGCAAGCTGGCCGGGTTCAAGATTCCGGCGCGGATGATCTTCACCGATGAGCCCTTGCCGCTGCTTGGCACCGGCAAGATCGACCGCGTCGCGCTGAAGGCAAAGTACGCGCATTGACCAGAATCGACCGCCGCACATTGCTCATCGGCGGCGGCGCCGGCATCGGCCTGGTCGTCGCCTTCGCGCTGTGGCCGCGCGACTATGGCAGCGCGCTCGGCGCCGATCAGGGCGAGCAGCTTTTCGGCCATTATTTGAAGATTGCCGAGGACGGGCGGGTGACGGTCGCCATTCCCCAGGCGGAAACCGGCCAGGGGATATGGACCGGGCTTGCCCAGCTGGCCGCCGATGAGTTGGGGGCGGCCTGGGAGAACGTCGCCGTCGTGCCGGCGCCGGACTCGCCGGTCTATGCCAACCGCCTGCGTGTAGGACGGGTGACGGTTGGCGCGACTTCGGTCCGCGCCTTCGACGAGCCGCTGCGGCGCGCCGGCGCCACCGCGCGCGACCTGCTGGTCCGGGCCGCCGCTTCGCGCTGGCGCGTCGAGGCCGCCGAATGCGTGGCCGCCGGCGGTCAGGTGACGCATGAGGGCAAGAGCCTCGGCTTCGGCGAGGTCGCGGCCGATGCCGCCGGGCTGGCGCCGACCGACGACGTGCCGCTTCGCCGCTGGGGTGCCGGCGGCCTCGCCGGCGAGCCGCTGCCCCGCCTCGATTTGCCTCCCAAGACCGATGGCTCGATGCGCTTTGCCGGCGATGTCCGGTTGCCGGGCATGGTCTTCGCCGCGGCCCGCTTGGCGCCTCCGGGCGGGGAGCTGAAGGGCTTTGCGCGCGCCGCCGGCGAGGCGCAGCCTGGGGTGAAGCGCTTAATCGTTGCCAAGGCCTGGCTGGCGGCGGTCGGCGAGAGTGGGTGGGCGGCGGAGCGGGCGCTGGCGGCGGCCCGGCCGCATTTCTCCGGGTCCGTGAACGCCGACGACGCCCCGGTGGCCGCCGCGCTCGACGAGGCGTTGGCCAGCGGCCAAACCAAGCGCCTGCTCGACCAGGGTGATTTCGACGCCGCCGTCGGTTCGGCCCGGGCGCTCGGCGCCACCTATCGCATCGCCGCCGCCGAGCATCATTCGCTCGAGCCACTGGTGGCGACCGCCCGACTGGCGAACGGCCGGCTCGAGGTGTGGGCGCCGGTCCAGGACTATGACGCGGCCCATCGCGCCGCCGCCGAGGTAGCCGGCCTCAAGCGGCGCGATGTCGTCCTTTATCCGATGCCGGTCGGCGACGGCGGCGGCCGGGCGCTGCACGCCGATGCCCTTCCCATCGCCGTCGAGCTGGCCCGCCGCACGGCCAGGCCGGTGCAACTCACCGTCTCGGCTTTTGGCACGCAGAACCACGACCGCCTGCGCTCGCCCTTGGTGGCGCGGATGGCGGCCTTGCCGTCGCCGGCGGGGGCGATCGAGGCGTGGAGCGCGCGGTTGGTCGCCGATGGTGCCGACTTGCCAGGCGCCGTGCCGCCCTATGCGATCCCGTCGATCCGCGTCGATTCGGTCGCCGCGAAGCTGCCATTCGCCACCGGCTACATGCGCGGCGGCGGCGAGGCCTTGACGGCCTTCGCGACCGAAAGCTTCGTCGACGAAATGGCCCGCGCCCTCGATGCCGACCCATTCAGCTTTCGCATGGCGATGCTCGGCGGCGACCTCAGGCTGGCGAAGGTGCTGACCGCCGTCACCGCCATTGGCGGCTGGGACGGCGGCCGTCCCGGCAGCACCATGGGCATTGCCGGTGCCTCGGCGTTCGGGTCGCACATCGCCTTGCTGGTCCAGGCCGGGGTCGGGGCCGACCAGCGCGTGACGGTCGACCGCATGGTGGCGGCGGTCGATTGCGGGCGGATCGTCAACCCCAATCTGGTCCGGCAGCAGATCGAAGGCTCGCTGCTGCACGCGCTCGATCTGGCGACGATGCCGGCGCCCAGCTTCGTCGCCGGCATGCCGGTGGCGCGGCCGCTCGGCGCGCTCGGGCTGAGGCGGCTTGGGGTCATGCCCAGGATCGAGATCGAGCTGGTTGCGAGCAACGAGCCACCGGGTGGGGTCAGCGGCCTTGGCCATGCCGTCTGCGCCGCCGCCGTCGCCAACGCGCTCGCCTCGGGCACCGGCCGCCGCCTGCGCGATCTGCCGTTCGACTTGGCGGCAGCATGATGAACAAGCCTGGCGTCCTGCTGATCAACCTCGGCACACCCGAGACGCCGGAGCCAGCCGCCGTGCGCGCCTATCTCGCCGAGTTCCTGTCCGATCGCCGGGTGATCGAGATCCCGGCGATCGCCTGGCAGCCGATCCTGCGCGGGATCATCCTGCGGACTCGCCCGAGGAAATCGGCCGAGGCCTATGCCCAAATCTGGACTGAGCACGGCTCGCCACTGGCGGTCATCACACGCCGGATGACCGAAACGCTACAGGCTCGGCTGGGTGATGCCGTCCTCGTCCGCCACGCCATGCGCTACGGCCGTCCAGGCATCGCCGATGAGCTGAAGCGGATGAGGGCCGAGGGTTGCGAGCGCATCCTGCTGGCGCCGCTCTACCCGCAATATTGCGCGGCGACGACGGCAACCGCCAACGATTGCGCCTTCGCGGTGCTGGCGGCGATGCGCGACCAGCCGGCGATCCGCACACTGCCGCCTTATTATGATGATCCCGCCTATATTGGCGCGCTCAAGACGAACCTGGAGCGCCAGCTCGCCGCCTTGCAATTCGCGCCGGAGCGGCTGTTGTTGAGCTTCCACGGCATGCCAGAGCGCACCCGAAAGCTCGGCGATCCTTATTCCGATCATTGCCGGCAAACCGCGCGCCTGCTTGCCGAGCAACTGGCGCTGCCGGTCGACCTCGCCTTTCAGTCGCGCTTCGGCCGGGCGCAATGGCTGCGGCCCTATACGGCGGCGGTCCTCGCCGACTACCCCGGGCGAGGGGTTAAGCGCCTCGCCGTCGCCGCGCCCGGCTTTTCCGCCGACTGCCTGGAGACGCTGGAAGAGCTCGGAATTCGCGGCCGCGATTCGTTCCTCGCTGCCGGCGGCGAGGCTTTCGCGCTGCTGGAATGCCTCAACGACAGTGCCGAGGGCATGGGGGCGCTGGACGCATTGGTCCGTCGCGAGCTTGCCGGGTGGCTGCCGGCGGCATAAGCGCGGGCGCAGCAAACAGGGAGAATCTGGATGGCACGGGTGGCAATCGTCACGGGCGGTACGCGCGGGATCGGCGAGGCGATCAGCGTCGCCCTCAAGGACATGGGCATGACGGTCGCCGCCAATTATGCCGGCAACGACGAGCGGGCCCGCGCCTTCACCGACCGCACCGGCATCCTCGCCTATAAATGGGACGTGTCCGACTTCGACGCTTGCATGGCCGGCGTCGCCCAGGTCGAATCCGACCTCGGCCAGGTCGCCGTCTTGGTCAACAATGCCGGCATCACGCGCGACGCGACGATGAAGCGCATGGACCACCAGAAGTGGCAGGACGTCATCGACACCAATCTCGGCGGCTGTTTCAATATGGCCAAGGCGGTGTTCGAGGGCATGATTTCGCGCGGCTACGGGCGGATCGTCA
>DAIPLM010000153.1:0-4501 GCA_036769205.1 Sphingomicrobium sp. | reverse complement strand
CGCATGATCAAGTCGTCCGCCGAGCTGGCGCTGATGCAGGCGGCGGCCGACATCATGGCCGCGGCGCTGCGATATGCCGGCGAACGGACTCGCGAAGGCATGGCCCCGGCGGAAATCGACGCCATGATCGCCACCGCCAACAAGACGCTCGGCAGCAGCTATGACGGCGGCCTGGTCTTGCTTGGCGAGGCGTCCGCTTACCCGCATGGCAGCCACCAGCCGCAAGTCGTTCGGCGCGGCGAGGTCGTGCTGATGGACTGCACCTGTTCTGTCCACGGCTACCAGGCCGACATTACCCGCACTTTCATTTTCGGCGCCGACGCGAGTGCCGAGCAGCGCAAGGTCTGGGACCAGGTCCATCGCGGCCAGGAGATCGCCATGGCCGCCGCCCGCCTCGGCGCCCCCGCCGGCAGCGTCGACGATGCCGTCCGCCGGACCTACGAAAGCTGGGGCTATGGCCCGCGCTACAAGCTTCCCGGCACCTCGCATCGCACCGGCCATGGCATCGGCATGGAAGTTCATGAGCCGATCAATTTGGTCCACGGCGAGACCACGCCGCTTGCAGCCGGCATGTGCTTCTCCAACGAGCCGGGAATCTATATTCCCGGCAAGTTCGGGATCCGGCTGGAGGACTGCTTCCACATGATCGCCGCCGGGCCGAAATATTTCACCCAGCCGCCGCCGAGCATCGACCGGCCGTTCGACTGACGCTTGACCGAGCGGCAGCGAGCCGCAATGCCACCGGCAAAGGGGAACGGCATGGAAGCGCGAGCGAAACGGGGGCTAAGCCTGCAATGGCAGATGCTGGCGGGGTTCGTCATCGGCCTGGTCGCCGGCCTGATCGCTTATTCGACCCAGCGCGACGCCGCCTGGGTCGATTTCGTCACCGATTATATCACCGGCCCGATCGGCCAGATCTTCCTGCGCTTGCTGTTCATGCTGGTCATCCCCTTGCTGTTCTCGGCGCTGGTCGTCGGCATTTCCGAGATGGGCGAGGTTCGCTCACTGAAGCGCGTCGGCTTGAGGACTTTGGCCTACACCGTGATTGTCTCGGCGATCGCCGTCGCGGTCAGCCTGGTGACAGTCAATGTGCTCAAGCCCGGCGCCGGCGTCGACCGGGCCGCGGCGGCCGAGTTGCTGCAGCAATCGGCGGGCCGCGCCGGCGAGATCGTCCAGGCCGGCGCCGAACAGCCGTCGGGGATCGACGCCTTCATCCACATTGTCCCCAACAATCTGGTCGAGGCGCTGGGGTCGAACAGCGCCATCATCTCGGTAATGTTCTTTGCCTTGTTCTTCGGCATCGGGCTGCTGCTGACCGATACGCCCAACGCCCGCGCCCTAAAGAGGGGCTTCGACGGCCTGTTCGACGTCACCATGCGGCTGATCCTGGTCGTCATCAAACTGGCGCCGCTGGCGGTCGCCTGCTTCATGTTCAACCTCGCCGCCTTGTTCGGCTGGGACCTGCTGGTGCGCCTGTCGGCCTATGTCGGCGTCGTCCTTCTCGCGCTCGCCATCCAGATGTTCATCGTCTTCCCGATCCTGCTGAAAACACTCGGCCGCAAGAGCCCGCTGGCCTTCTTCCGCGAGACCCAGGAAGCCAGCGTGATGGCGTTCTCGACCGCTTCGTCCAACGCGACCTTGCCCACCTCGCTGAAGGTTGCCGATGAGCAGCTCAAGCTGCCGCCGCGGATCGCGCGGTTCGTGCTGACCATCGGCGCCACCGCCAACCAGAACGGCACCGCCATGTTCGAAGGGGTGACCGTGCTCTTCCTGGCGCAATTTTTCGGCATCGACCTCAGCCTTGGGCAGCAATTGATGGTCATGCTGGTCTGCATTCTCGGCGGCATCGGTACCGCCGGCGTTCCTGCGGGATCGTTGCCGGTGGTGGCGCTGATCCTGGCGATGGTCGGCATCGACCCGCAGGCGATCGCCCTCGTGCTCGGCGTCGACCGCTTCCTCGACATGTGCCGCACGACCCTGAACGTCGTCGGCGACCTGGTCGCTGCCCAGGTGATCTCGGCGGCCGAACCGGATGAAGCGGTTGGGCCGGCGGAAGCCGCCGCATGATCGACTTCGGCAAGGCGCTGATCCACGACGAGGCGCGGGCGCTCGACGCGCTGGCGGACTCACTTGGCGAGGATTTCGCGACTGCCGTCCGCCTGATCCTCGATGCCAAGGGCAAGCTGATCGTCTCGGGGCTCGGCAAGTCCGGCCATATCGGCCGCAAGATTGCCGCCACCTTTGCCTCCACCGGCACCACCGCCACCTTCCTCCATCTGGCCGAAGCGATCCACGGCGACCTCGGCATCGCCGCCACCGGCGACGTCGCCTTGCTCATCTCGCAGAGCGGCGCCACCGCCGAGCTGGAGCCGGTCATCGACCATTTCGCCGCGGTCGGCATTCCGATCATCGCCATCACCGGCAATGCCCGCTCGCTGTTGGGCGAGGCGGCGAGCGCGCCCCTCGTTCTGCCGCACTGGCCCGAGGTCGGGCCGGAAGCGGTGGCGCCAACGACTTCGACGACCATGACCCTGGCGCTCGGCGACGCGCTGGCGATGACGGTGATGCGCGAGAAAGGCTTCACTCGCACCGATTTCGGCCGGCTTCACCCGGGCGGCTCGCTCGGGGCGAGGCTGAAGCCGGTGCGGCGGCTGATGCACGGCGGCGACCAATTGCCGTTGGTCGGCAAGGGCACCAGCATGCACGACACCGTCGTCGAGATGAGCGCCAAACGCCTCGGCGTCGTTGGCGTCACCGGCGACGATGGCCGCCTGATCGGGGTGATCACCGACGGCGATTTGCGCCGTCACATCGAGCAGGGCCTCGACCATCCCGCGTCGGTGTTCATGAGCGCCGACCCCAAGACCATCGGTCCCGATGATTTGGTCGACGAAGCGCTGACTTTGTTCGACGAGCACCGCATCACCACTTTGTTCGTCGTCGAAGGGGGCAAGCCGGTCGGGGTGCTCCACATCCACGATTGTCCCGCCGCGCGATGAACGTCGTTGTCCTGATCCCGGCGCGCTTCGCTTCCTCGCGCTACCCCGGCAAGCCGCTGGTGAAACTGAAGGGCGCGTCCGGCACACCCAAAGCGCTGATTCAGCGCAGCGTCGAGGCGGCGCGGCGGATACCGGGCGTATCGGGCGTGTTCGTGACCACCGACGACGAGCGCATCGCCGACGCCTGCGCCGGCTTCGGCGTCGGCGTCATCATGACCTCGCCCGAATGCCGCAACGGCACCGAGCGCTGCGCCGAGGCGCTCGGGTCGCTGCATGATCCCGACCTGGTGATCAATTTCCAGGGCGATGCCCTTCTCACGCCGCCCGGCTTCGTCACCGCATTGATCGGCCATATGGCGGCGAACTTCGATGCCCAGGTGGCGACGCCGGCCATGCGCCAGCGCTCTTCCGAAGTGCGGGCGCTGCAAGCGGAAGAGGCGGCGGGCCGGGTCGGCGGCACCAGCGTCGTCACCGCCAATGACGGCCGCGCGCTCTATTTCTCGAAGAAGCTGATCCCCTATCTACCCAAGGGCGCGCTCGACGTGGAGATGACTCCGGTGCGCCTGCACATCGGCGTCTATGCCTATCGGCCGCAGGCGCTCGCCACTTATGTCGCGACGCCAGTCAGCGAATTGGAGGTGCTGGAAGGCCTCGAACAGTTGCGCTTCCTCACCGCCGGCATCGCGATCGACGTCGTCGAAGTCGAAACCCCGCCCTTCACCTTGCGCGAGCTCAACAACCCCGAGGATGTCGAGCCGATCGAGGCGGCGCTGGCGGCGGCGGGGCTCGAATGAGCTTCTGGGACGAATTGGACCTCAAATATTCGGTCATTCTGTGCGATATCTGGGGGGTCGTCCATGATGGCGTGAACCTGTACGCTTATGCCGCCGAGCGGCTGTGTCAGTGGCGCGAGCAGGGCCGTAGAATCATCCTCATCACCAATGCCCCGCGCCCTGCCGACGCGGTCGAGGCCCAGCTCGCCCGCATCGGCCTGCCGCGCGACTGTTGGGACGGCATCGCCACCAGCGGTGAGGCGGGAATCGCCGCCATTCTAGCCCTCGGCCATCCGACCGGCTTTCTCGGCACGAAGCAGGACCGCGGCATCCTCGAAGCGCATGGCCTGCGTTTTGTTGACGACGGCTTCACGGACATCGCCGTCACCGGCCTCGACGGCATTCGCATGATTGCCGAAGACTATCGGCCGCAGCTGGAATCGCTCGCCGCCCGCGATGTGCTGTTCCACTGCTTTAACCCCGACCGGGTCGTCGTCCGCGGCGGCGTTCCGGAGCCATGCGCCGGCGCGCTCGCCGACCTCTACGAAGGCATGGGCGGTCGCGTCTCATGGTACGGCAAGCCGCATCCCAGCATTTACGATTATGCCCTCGGCCTCGCCGGCCATCCGCCGCGCGACGCGGTGCTGGTGGTCGGCGATGCGCTGGTCACCGACATGCTCGGAGCCGCCGTCCAGGGCTTCGTCTCGGTCTTAGTCCAGGGCGGAATAC
>DAIPLM010000152.1:0-4575 GCA_036769205.1 Sphingomicrobium sp. | reverse complement strand
GGCGATTTCCTTGACCAGCTTCGATGCGATCGGCTGCAGCGACACGTCGGCCATCAGGAAGACCGTTTCGATATCGTCGTTCAGTTGCTGGTTCATGCCGGCCATCTGGAACTCATATTCGAAGTCGGCGACGGCGCGCAGGCCGCGCAGGATGAGGCTGGCGCCCTGCGCCTCGGCGAAGTCCATCAGCAGCGAATCGAACTCGACGACGTCGATGTTGGGGCCCAAGTCGGCGACTTCTCGGCGGACCATGGCGAGCCGCTCGGCGACGGTGAACATCGGCTCTTTGGCGGGATTGGTGGTAACCCCGATCACCAACCGGTCAACGAGGTGAGCGCCGCGGCGGACAATGTCGAGATGGCCCAGAGTGACCGGGTCGAAGGTGCCGGGATAGACGCCGATATGGGGGTCGCGGCGGCTCACCGGTCGCGCTCGGTGACGAAGGCGGCGATGGCGCGCAGCAGCTGCGCTTCCGAGCCGTGGCTGGAAAGGTGTTCGACCGCTTGCTCGACCAGCATGTCGGCTTGGCGGCGGGCGCGGTCGGGGCCGAGCAGGGAGACGATGGTCGCCTTGCCGCAAGCGGCGTCCTTGCCGACCCGTTTGCCGGCGGCGGCGGCGTCGCCCGAATGATCGATCAAATCATCGGCGATCTGGAAGGCGAGGCCAATGTTGCGGGCATAGCCGCGATAAGGGGTGCGGGCCTCGGCCGGCAAACGCGCCATGATGCAGGCGGCCTCGACCGCGAACTCGATCAGGGCCCCGGTCTTCAATTGCTGGAGGCGGGTGACGGCCGGCAAGTCGAGCGACTGGCCCTCGGCGGCGAGGTCCATCATCTGCCCGCCGGCCATGCCCGCCGGGCCGGCGGCGCGGGCGAGATCGAGCGCTAGGGCGGCGCGGACGAACGGGTCCTCGTGGGTCTCGTGGTCGGTCAGGATCTCGAAGGCGAGCGCGTGGAGGCTGTCGCCGGCGAGGATGGCGGTGGCCTCGTCGAACGCCTTGTGCACGGTCGGCTTGCCGCGGCGCATGTCGTCGTCGTCCATGCACGGCAGATCGTCGTGGATCAGCGAGTAAACGTGGATCGCCTCGATGGCGGTGCCGACACGGACGGCGCGACGCTCATCGATGGCGAACAGGCGGGCGGCGGCGACCGCCAGCAGCGGCCGGAAGCGCTTGCCGCCGCCGACCGCGGCGTGGCGCATCGCTTCGAACAAACGGTCGCGGCTGTCGCCGGGGGCGCGGAGCATATGGGAGAAGATCGCGTCGACCGCGCGAGACACGCGCCGCGACTCCAGGTCGATGGCAACGGCCGGCCGGTCGAGCATATCAATCGACATCGAACGGCTTCGTGCCGGTCGGCTGGCCGTCGGGGCCGAGCGCGATCTGCTCGATGCGCATCTGCGCCGCCTTGAGGCGTGCCTCGCAATGGCGCTTCAATTGGTCGCCGCGCTGGTAGATCTCGATCGACTGGTCGAGCGGCGCGCTGCCCTGCTCGAGCGTGCGCACGATGGTCTCGAGCTCGGCCAATGCCTGCTCGAAGCTCATTTCCTCGACGGGAACCACGTCCATGGCCGCAGCTTGTCCCTTGGGCCCGCGAATGGCAAGCGACTAGGGTCTGGACCCGTCTAGGCTGGGCGCTTGAACGGGTCCTTGATGCCCGGCACGATCTCGTCGCTGGTGTCGACCTCGCCGGCGTCGGCGGCGGCCAGCGCCGCCTCGGCATCGCGGGCGTGCTGATCGCGCTCGGCGCGCAGCTCCTCGATCAGGGCCGAGCGGTCGCTGTCGAGCCTGGTGTCGACGCGGGCTTCCATGCCGGCGGCTTTCTGCGCCTTGGCGACGGCGGCATCCAATTCGCGCTGCGAGGTCAGGCCGAGGGTCACCGGGTCCTTGGGCTGGATATTGGCCATGTTCCAGTGGGTGCGGTCGCGGATCGAGGCGATCGTGGTGCGGGTGGTGCCGATCAGCTTGGAAATCTGGCCGTCGGTGACCTCGGGGTGATTGCGGATGATCCAGTAAATGCCGTCGGGCTTGTCCTGGCGCTTGCTGACCGGCGTGTAGCGCGGGCCGCGGGTGCGGCGGACAGGATCGGGCTCCTTGTGCATATCGAGCCGGTAATCCGGGTCCTTCTGGCCCTTCTCGATCTCCTCATGGGTCAGCTCACCGGCGCGGACTGGATCGCGGCCGGTCAGCTTGGTCGCCGCCGTATCGTCGGCGATGGCCTGGATTTCGAGGATGTGCAGGCCGCAGAATTCGGCGATCTGCTCGAACGCTAAGGACGTGTTGTCGACCAGCCAGGCGGCGGTCGCGTGGGGCATGAGCGGCTGGGCCACTGCGAGTCTCCATAAACAATAAGGGCCGCCCCATCGAAGGAGCGGCCGGTCGGGGCAGCATCTACCCCCGCGCGGGGGCCGCCGCAAGCGGAGTCTCCCCGCTTTTACTGACCGACCTCGAGGACGATCTTGCCGACGTGCTCGCCCGATTCCATGCGGGCGTGGGCGACGCCGGCGGCGGCGAGCGGGAGGATGCTATCGATGACCGGCTTCAGGCGATTGCCCTCGACATAGGGCCAGACGGTGCGGGCGATCTCGTCGGCGACCATCGCCTTGAAATTGGCATCGCGGGCGCGCAGCGTCGAGCCGGTCAGGGTCAGGCGGCGGCGCATGAGGTCGGGAATGGCGATTTGGGCCTCCGCCCCGCGCTGGAAGGCGATCGAGACATGACGACCATCATCGGCCAGGCAGCGCAGGTTGCGCGCGACATAATCGCCGCCGACCATGTCGAGGACGACGGCGACGCCCTTCTCGCCGGTGGCGCGCAGCACTTCGTCGACGAAATCTTGCTCGTTGTAATTGATCGCCAAGGTAGCGCCGAGGTCGCGGGCCCGAGCGCATTTGTCGTCGCTGCCGCAGGTGACGATGACCTTGAGGCCGAACAATTTACCCAATGCGATGGCCATGGTGCCGATGCCGCTGGTGCCGCCATGGACCAGCACCGTGTCGCCGTCGGCGGCGAAGCCGCGCTCGAACAGATTGACCCAGACCGTGAACAGGGTCTCGGGCATCGCCGCCGCCTCGCGCATGGACAGCGTTTCGGGGACCGGCAAGCAAGTGCCGGCGGGGGCGACGCAATATTCGGCGTATCCGCCACCCGCGACCAAGGCGCAGACTGCGCCGCCGACGGCTTGCTCGGCGCCATCCCCCGCCGCGACCACCTGTCCGGCGATCTCGAGGCCGGGAATGTCGGAGGCACCCGGCGGCGGCGGGTAGAGGCCGAGGCGCTGGAGGACATCGGGGCGGTTGACCCCGGCGGCGGCGACTCGGACCAGCACTTCGCCCGGCCCGGGGCTTGGGACCGGCCGGTCGGTCAGGCGCAGCATTTCCGGCCCGCCTGGCCCGGCGATCTCGACGGCCTGCATCGTCTCGGGGATATCCACGGCGCGCCTTATTGACAGCGTGCGTCGGGCGGTCAACGCTGGCGGCGCGATGGATGAGGATGATTTCTTCACGAGCCGCCCGCAGGACCCGCTGACCCTGCTCGTCAAGCAGGATCTCGGGCCGCTGTCGGTCAACGAGCTCGAAGAGCGGGTCGCCATCCTGAAGGACGAGATTGCCCGGGTCGAAGCGCATATGGCGGCCGCCTCCGCCCACCTCAGCGCCGCCGATGAATTGTTCAAAAAGTCATAGGCGCGACGAGCCGAGGCGCCGCGGCCCGGCTATCCCCTTGATCGGACGAGCGATCCGACCGACATTGAGCCCGTAAGGAGAATCCCCCGCATGGCCATTTTCGTTCGCGAGCTCGAGCAGACCCTCCACAACGCGCTTGGGGAGGCGAGCAAGCGCCGGCACGAATATGCGACCCTCGAGCATTTGCTGATGGCGCTGATCGACGACGAGCATGGCTCCAAGGTGATGGCCGCCTGCGGCGTCAACCGCGATGAGCTTAAGGCGACGGTCAAGGCCTATCTCGACAATGAGCTGGGCGCTTTGGTCGCCGACAGCGCCACCGAGCCGACTCCGACCAGCGGCTTCCAGCGCGTGATTCAGCGGGCGATCCTCCACGTCCAGTCCTCGGGCCGCGACGAGGTGACCGGCGCCAATGTGCTCGTCGCCTTGTTCTCCGAGCGCGAAAGCTATGCGGTCTATTTCCTCCAGCAGCAGGACATGAGCCGCCTGGATGCCGTGACCTACATCAGCCACGGCGTCGGCAAGGGCGATGCCACGCCCGAGCCGCGCGAAGCGATTGGCGGCGACGAAAAGACCGAGCAGAAGGAGGGCAAGAAGGAAAGCGCGCTCCAGCAATTCACCGTCAACCTCAACGACAAGGCCAAGGCCGGCAAGGTCGATCCGTTGATCGGCCGCATGCCGGAGGTCGACCGGACGGTGCAGATCCTGTGCCGCCGCTCGAAGAACAACCCGCTCTATGTCGGCGACCCTGGAGTAGGCAAAACCGCCATCGCGGAAGGGCTGGCGCGCAAGATCGTCGAAGGCGACGTCCCCGACGTCCTCAAGCCGGCCGTCATCTACGCGCTCGACATGGGCGCGCTGCTCGCCGGCACCCGCTACCGCGGCGATTTCGAGG